>NZ_BCBI01000005.1:0-151981 GCF_001320565.1 Pseudomonas sp. NBRC 111132 | reverse complement strand
CCCCGGACAACGTCTACGTCGGCACCAACCCAGCGATCGTCAAAGCGATCGCCACGGTCAGCGGCGTTGATGTGGACAAGTTCGAGAAGCTGACCCTGGACAAGAGCTCGGTCAGCACCTCGGTAACCGACGAGCCTGGCTCGGGTGTGCCTGGCGACAACAACCAGGGCGACCTGGTCAAGGTCACCATCACCGCCGACCAAGCCTCGGTGGCCGAGAACGTCAAACCGACGTTCACCGTGCACATCAACCAAGCGCTGGCCAACGACTTGGTCGTGACCCTGAGCAACAACGCTCAGGTCACCATCAAAGCCGGCGACACCAGCGTCAAGTACGAGCACGCGGCGCAGGGCGACGACGTCTACAAAGATGCCGGTGAAATCAGCCTGGGCATCAAGTCGGCCGCCGACATCGGCAACCGTCCGTTCGAGAACCTGCAACTGGGCGACGCGGCGAAGGTCAGTGTCACCGACACCACCGACGAAGTGATCGCGAAACTGACCGCGACCCCATCGGTCACCGAAGGCGGCGTGATCACCTACACCGTGACGCTGACCAATAAAGACGGCCTGCCGATCAACAACCACTCGGCGCTGACTTTCACGCTGAGCGATGGCAAGACCACCATCACCGTGCCGGCCAACGGTACCGTGGGCACTGCCACCGTGATTGCCCCGGACAACGTCTACGTCGGTGCCAACGACCCTGTGATCAAGTCGATTGCTACGGTCAGTGGGACGGATGTGGACAAGTTCGAGAAGCTGACCCTGGACAAGACTTCGGTCACGACCAGCGTCACCGACGAGCCAGGTTCGGGTACTCCGGGTACCGGCAACCAGGGCGACGTCACCACAGTTGGCATCACTGGCACCTCTTCGCTGACCGAAGGCGAAACCGGCCAGTACACGCTGACCCTGAGCAACGCGTCCAAGGCCGAAGTCACCATCACCCTCAGCTACAGCGGCACCGCCAAAAACGGTGAGGACTTCAGCGGTGTCACCACCGTGAAGATCCCGGCCAACAGCACCGGTACGACGTTCAACATCGCTACCATCGACGACAAGCTGGTCGAAGGTACCGAGAACTTCGTGGTGAAAATCGAAACTGCCACCGGTGGCAACTTCGAGAACCTGCAGGTCGATAGCAGCAAGTCGAGCGTGACGACCACTATCCTCGACAACGACCACCTGCCTGTTTCGCCTGGCGGTGCGGTATTTGGCGTGGAGGACACCGACTACGTGTTCGCCTGGAGCGATTTCAAAGTCACTGATGCCGATGGCAACACTGGCCTGTTCGTGACCATTACCTCACTCCCGGCCGCTGGCAGCCTGCAGTTCTTCAACGGTACTGCGTGGGTGAATGTGGCCGTCAACCAGGTGATCAGCCAGGCTGACATTACTGCCAATAACCTCAAGTTCGTCCCGGCCCTCAACCAGTCGGGTGCGGACAACTACGGTGGTAATGGTGTAGGTAACCAACAGGCTGACTACGCGCAGTTCAAGTTCAAGCCGAACGATGGCACCAACCTGGGCAGCGAAGTGACCATGAAGGTCGACATCAGCCCGGTTGCCGATAAACCGACCCTGAGCTTCGGCAGTGCGGATATCGACTCCAAAGGCCTGACCAAGGAAGTCTGGACCAGCCTCAAAGGCCTGGGTACGGGCGGCAATGGCATAACCGGCGAGGACCTGAAGGCAGTATTTGCCAACTCTGGCAATGCCAACTCCAGTAGCACCACCACCAATGTGCAGTCCGATGGCAGCGTCACCGCTGGCACCGGCTCGAAAACGTCGGGCCTGATCTACCTGGAAGCCGGCAAGACCTACACCTTCAGCGGTACGGCTGACGACAGCTTCGTGGTCACCATCGGTGGCAAGACTGTGGTCACGGCCACCTGGGGCGCGGGTGGCCAGGTTTCGGGCACCTTCACTCCGAACACCAGCGGCTACTACCCGATCGAGGTCTACCATGCCAACCAGTCTGGTCCAGGCAGCTATGACCTGAACATCCAGGTAGGCTCGGGTGCTGTCACCGACCTGAGCAGCTCGAACGTCAAGATGTACCAGAACGTGACCGAGATGGCCAACGCTGGCCTGGGCGTGTCCGACCTGCATACCGTCAATGGTCAGAGCTACTACGACGGCTACAAACTCAACGAAGGGCCGGAAGGTGGCTCGGTGAAACTGGTCGGCATTACCACCGCCCTGACCGATACCGATGGCTCCGAAACCCTGAACGTGACCCTCAGCGGTATTCCGAAAGGTACCGTGCTGAGTGACGGTGCAGGCCATACCGTCACAGTAGGCAGCACCCCGGTCGATGTGACTGGCTGGAAACTCAGCGGGTTGACCCTCACGCCGCCGGCCTACTACAAAGGCTCGTTCGACATCACTGTCACCTCGACGGCCACCGAAAGCCTGGGCGGGTCAGCCATCACCACCGGCAACATCCCGGTGACGGTATACGCTGCGACCTACAAGGCCAGCGTGGGTACCACGGGCAATGACACCATGATCGGCAGCGAAGGCAACGACATCATCGTCGCCGACGTGTCGGGCCTGAACGTGGTGCAGGGCAAGAACTACAACATTGCCTTCATGGTCGACAGCTCGGGCAGTATGAGTGACAAGTCGATTGCCGATGCGAAGACGCAGTTGGCCTCGGTGTTCAATTCGCTCAAGGCCAGCCTGGGTTCCGACACCTCCGGTACCGTGAACATCTTCCTGGTGGACTTCGATACCCAGGTGAACAAGAACGTGGCGGTCAACCTTGCCGACCCTGATGCCTTGAGCAAGCTGCAGGCGGTATTGAACTCGATGGTGGGTGGCTACTACGGTGGCGGCACCAACTATGAAGACGCGTTCAAGACCACGTCCAACTTCTTCAACAGCACCATGGCCACCAGCAACAAAGGTGCGGAGAACCTGACCTACTTCATCACCGACGGTAAGCCAACCTATTACCAGAGCGGGGAGTCCACCAACCCTAGCCTGTGGAAGAATGGCAAGAACCTGGATGATGTGGTCAACGTCAACAACTACAAGATGGGCGATACCTTCAGTGCCTGGGCCGACAGCACTCACAAGGTCGAGATCAGTAGCAGTGGCGTAGTCAAAGTGCTGACCTACACCGAGAAAAAAGGCGAGTTGGTGTATGACTCCACCAAGACGGTTGGCACCTTGCATGCACAGGGGGATGGCACCTATGAATTCTCCAGCCTGGGTGGTACTGGCTACGCCGACTACTGGAACTACGTGGATTCGGCGGCGGGTTCCACTGCGAGTTTCGCAGTGCTGGGCGGCACCAACGGCTTGAGTAAGGTGCAGGCCATCGGCCTGAACAGCGATGTCACGCTGAACGACCTGAAACCTTACGACAGCGCTGGCAAGCCACAGACCAACATCGATCCGTCCGACTTGGCGAAGGCGATTCTTGGCCACTCCGAAGCAACGGTGCCAGGTGCCGACACCATCGACGGTGGCAACGGCAACGACATCATCTTCGGTGACTTGATCACCCTCAACGGCGTTGTCAGCGAGGGCTACCAGGCCCTGCAGACCTACGTTGCGCAGAAGAGCGGTGTCGAGGTCAGCTCCGTCACCACCAGCAATGTCCACCAGTACATCACCGAGCACTACACCGAGTTCGATATCTCCGGTGCCAAAGACGGCAATGACATTCTGTCCGGCGGCAACGGCAACGATATCCTCTTCGGCCAAGGTGGTAACGACACCCTCGATGGTGGCAGAGGTAACGACATCCTGCTGGGCGGTAGTGGCAATGACACCCTCATCGGTGGCCACGGCGACGATATCCTGATCGGTGGCAGCGGTGCCGACACCTTCGTTTGGAAGGCTGGCGACTTCGGCAACGACGTCATCAAGGACTTCAAGCTGAGCGACAAGGACAAGATCGACTTGAGCGATCTGCTGCAGGGTGAGAAAGGCAGCACCATCGACAATTACCTGAAGCTCACTACGGTGGACGGCACGACGACGCTGCAGGTCAGCAGCGAAGGCAAGCTCAACGCCGCCGGTGGCCTGGCAAATGCCGATGTGACCATCAAGCTGGAAGGGGTGAACTGGTCCAACACCACGATCAATTCGTTGATCAGCGGTGCTGACCCGACCATCATCATTCACAACAAGGACAACTGATGGACCCCGGGGCCGCGTAGCGGCCCCGGCTCTTTCCTGCCTTTCGCCAACAGCGCATACTCTGGCGCCGGGCCTGCGTGCCCGGCGATCTTTGCCTATGCTGCTGTCTACCAACAAGGAACCAACGTGACGAGGGACACCGCCATGTTCTACGTGCAACGCGACGCTGCCGGCCAGTTGCTGCGGGTAGAAGCAGCCGCCTTTGACCAGTTCACCGAAATGCTCCCTGCCGACCATGCCGATATCCAGGAGTGGTTTGCCGACGACGTCGTGGAAAACAGCCTCAACCAGCTCAAGCAAAGTGACCTGGACATGATCCGCGTGCTTGAGGACCTGATCGATGTGCTGACCGCCAAAGGCGTATTCAAGATCACTGACCTACCCGCCGGTGCCCAGGCCAAGCTGCTCAACCGCTCCACGGCGCGCAAGGCACTCAGCAGCCTGAACAACCTCATCGATGAAGAAGAGCAGGGCGGGCTGATCTGATCGCGAACCGAGCAAATCCCAGTGCTATGGTTATTCTTTAAAGGTATTTAAAATATAGCTCTTATGACTTTATAGTCACTTCCACTGCGTACCCGTCGACCAATCGATGCGCCGCACGACTTGAACCCACACGGGAAATCCCCGTGCGTTTCTGATCGTTGCGCGCCGTTGAAGTCGCGCACTGCGTGGGAGTGAAAAATGTCAGCCGCCTCGAACGCCTTGTCGACCATCGACAGCGCCCAGCCGCAATGCTTCGAAATCCGCCCGTTCTCCGGTGCCGTCGGCGCCGAGATCATCGGCCTGGACCTGGCCAGACCGGTCAACGTCGAGGATTTCGCCCGTATTCATCGCGCCCACCTCGACCACCATGTACTGGTGTTCCGCGACCAGCGCATCAGCCCGCAACAGCAGATTACGTTCAGCCGCCGCTTCGGTGAGTTGCAGATCCATGTGCTCAAGCAGTTCCTGCTGACAGGCCATCCCGAGATCCTGATCGTTTCCAACATCGTCGAAAACGGTCAAAACATTGGTCTGGGTGATGCCGGCAAGTTCTGGCACTCGGACCTGTCGTACAAAGCGCTGCCCAGCCTCGGCTCCATGCTGCATGCCCAGGAGCTGCCCAGCGAAGGCGGCGACACCCTGTTCGCGGACATGCACAAAGCCTGGGACGCCGTACCCGACGCCTTGCGCAAAGTGGTTGAGGGCCGCAGCGCTGCTCACTCCTACACCGCCCGTTACGCCGAGACCAAATTCGAAGGCAACTGGCGCCCGACCCTGACCGCCGAGCAATTGGCGCAGGTACAGGAAGTCATCCACCCGGTGGTCCGCACCCACCCGGAAAACGGCCGCAAGGCCCTGTTCGTCAGCGAAGGCTTCACCACCCGCATTGTCGGCCTGCCAGACGACGAAAGCCGCGACGTGCTGCAACAGCTGTACGCCTTGAGCGTGCTGGAGAAGAACATCTACCGCCACCAGTGGCAGCCCCACGACCTGGTCTTCTGGGACAACCGCTCGCTGATCCACCTGGCCACCGGCTGCCCCGCACACCTGCGGCGCAAGCTGTACCGCACCACCATCCAGGGCGATGCCCCGTTCTGACGACTGAGGAACCCCATCATGCGCAATTCCATCAGCCGCCTGGCGGCAAGCATCGGCCTCGGCGCGAGCCTGGTCATCGGCAGCCTGGCCGCCCCCGCTGCGGCCCAGGCCGAAGGCAAAATCCGCATCGCCGAGCAGTTCGGCATCGTTTACCTGCTGCTCAACGTGGTGCGTGACCAGCAACTGATCGAGAAGCACGGCAAGGAGCAGGGCATCGACATCGATGTCGACTGGGCGCAGTTGTCGGGTGGTTCGGCCATCAACGATGCACTGCTGTCCGGCTCGGTGGACATCGCCGGTGCCGGCGTCGGCCCGCTGCTTACTGTGTGGGACCGCACCAAGGGGCGGCAGAACGTCAAGGCTGTGGCTTCGCTGGGTAACTTTCCATACTACCTGGTCAGCAGCAACCCCAACGTGAAGACCATCGCCGACATCTCCGACAAGGACCGCATCGCCGTGCCCGCGGTAGGTGTTTCGGTGCAGTCGCGCTTCCTGCAGTACGCCGCCGCCCAGCAGTGGGGCGACAAGGAATACAACCGCCTCGACAAATACACCCTGGCCGTACCGCACCCGGATGCCACTGCCGCGCTGCTGGCCGGTGGCACTGAGCTGAACGGGCACTTCTCCAACCCACCGTTCCAGGACCAGGTGCTGGCCAACAAGGACGTGCATGTGGTGCTCAACAGCTACGACCTGCTTGGCCCCAACTCGCCGACCTTGCTGTTCGCTACCGAGAAATTCCGCAAGGACAACCCCAAAACCTACAAGGCCTTTGTCGACGCCCTGGCCGAAGCCGCAGACTTCGCTCAGAAGGACAAAGCCGCCGCAGCCGATACCTACATCCGCGTGACCAAGGCCAAGATCGACCGCGACGCGCTGATCAAGCTGATCGACAACCCGCAGTACGAGTTCACCGTCACGCCAAAGAACACCTACAAGCTGGCCGACTTCCTCTATCGGGTAGGCGCTATCAAGAACAAGCCGGCATCGTGGAAGGACTACTTCTTCCAGGACGAACGCCCGCTGCAGGGGAGCTGACCGATCATGACCGCCCCTTTGCCAGGCCACACGGCCAGCAACCTGAGCCGTGTCGCCACGCCGCCTTTGCTCAAGGTGGATAACCTCAGCCTCGAATACCGCACCGCGCAGCGCGTGGTGCGGGCCACCCACCAGGTCAGCTTCGAAGTCGACCGTGCCGACCGTTTCGTGCTGCTCGGGCCTTCTGGTTGCGGCAAGTCCACCTTGCTCAAAGCCGTCGCCGGTTTCATTCAACCGCAGGAAGGGCAGATTCTGCTGCAGGGCCAAGCGGTGCATGGCCCAGGTCCAGACCGCATCGTGGTGTTTCAGGAGTTCGACCAACTGCCGCCGTGGAAAACGGTGAAGCAGAACGTCATGTTCCCGTTGCTGGTGGCAGGCCAGCTCAAGCGCGCCGAAGCCGAAGAGCGGGCGCTGCATTACCTGGAAAAGGTTGGTCTGGCCGCCTTTGCCGATGCTTATCCACACACCCTGTCGGGTGGTATGAAGGCACGTGTGGCGATTGCCAGGGCGTTGGCCACCCAGCCGAAGATCCTGCTGATGGATGAGCCGTTCGCTGCACTGGATGCGCTGACCCGGCGCAAGATGCAGGAAGAACTGCTGCTGCTGTGGGAAGAGGTGCGTTTCACCCTGTTGTTCGTTACCCATTCCATCGAAGAAGCGCTGGTAGTGGGCAACCGCATCCTGCTGCTGTCGCCGCACCCGGGGCGGGTGAGGGCGGAAGTGCACAGCCATCAATATGATCTGGGCAGCCTGGGCGGCAGCGATTTCCAGGCCAGTGCAAGGCGTATCCACCGCTTGCTGTTCGATGAGGCAGACGTCCCGGAACAGCCCGACGACCTTGGTTTCAACGATATCCGCATCGCCTACTGACAGGAGCTTCAGCCATGACCACTACACCTGTACGCCAGGAATACGAGGTGCAGCTGGAGCCCCTGCTCAGTGTGCCCCTGGAACGCCAACTCCCCTTGGCCCAACGCCTGTGGCAGCAAGGCTGGCTGCGCAAGGCGCTGATCCTGCTGGTAATCGCTGTGCTATGGGAGGCCGTTGCTCGCTATCAGGATAATGACCTGCTGTTGCCGAGCTTCCTGCAAACCGCCGCGGCCCTGTGGGACGGCCTTGTGAGTGGCGAGCTGCCCGCCAAGGTCGGGGTTTCGCTGGTGATACTGCTCAAGGGCTATGTGCTGGGTATCGTCCTGGCTTTCGGCTTGACTAGCCTGGCGGTTTCGACACAACTGGGGCGGGACTTGCTGGGCACGTTAACCTCGATGTTCAACCCATTGCCGGCCATTGCCCTGTTGCCGTTGGCCTTGCTGTGGTTTGGGCTGGGTGATAACAGCCTGATCTTCGTGCTGGTGCATTCGGTGCTGTGGGCGCTGGCGCTGAATACCTATGCCGGTTTCCTTGGTGTGTCGGAAACGCTGCGCATGGCTGGGCGTAACTATGGCCTCAAAGGGTTGCGGCTAGTGCTGCACATCCTGGTGCCGGCAGCCTTGCCGTCGATCTTGTCGGGGTTGAAGATCGGCTGGGCGTTCGCCTGGCGCACGCTGATCGCTGCCGAGTTGGTGTTTGGTGCCAGCAGCGGCAAAGGCGGGCTGGGCTGGTACATCTTCCAGAACCGCAATGAGCTATATACCGACAAGGTGTTTGCCGGGTTGGCGGTGGTGATCCTGATTGGTTTGCTGGTGGAAGGGTTGGTGTTCAATACACTGGAGCGGCTGACCGTGCGGCGTTGGGGGATGCAGCGGTAAACGGTATCGTCATGGCGGCCGTACGCAGGTTTGTTGCGGCGTGCGGGCCGCTAACCAAATCCAGAAATACTTTCAAACATCTGTTATCCAAAAAGATCGTGAAATTCGTAGGAAACTTCTGAATCTTGCATCGATCTCCATAGAAAGATTGCGGCCGTTCTTTCCCGAGCCTAGCCTGTTCCGCTCCGTCATTTACAAGGAACAGTAATCATGGCTTTCGATGCCTATATTCAAATCGCGGAAATCGCTGGCGAAGCAAAAGACGAGCAATACAGCAACTGGATCGAGATCCTCGGTTACACATTTGGTGCCAGCCAAAGCACCTCCGTCACCGCGAGTTCTGCAGGCGGCGCCACTTCCGGGCGCACCACGCTGAGCAATCTGACCTTCACCAAGTACCTGGACAACGCCAGTTGCAAACTGCTCGAAGCCAGTTGCGCGGGGCAGCACCTGAAGGAAGTGAAGCTGGTCGTCTGCCGCGCCGGTAGCGACAAGCTCAAGTACTACGAAGTGGTGCTCGAGGAAGTGATCATCGCCGACTACGCACAAAGCGCGCATGCCGGTGTGCCGACTGAAATCGTTCAGCTCAACTACGGCCGTATCAAGACTACCTACACCCGGCAGCAGCGCGTCGACGGCAGTGCTGGCGGCAATGTGACCGGTGGCTGGGACCGAATTGCCAACAAGAAGTTTGCGTGAGGAACGACCATGTCCGAGGCACGCAGCTTTATAAATCCAAGGGCGCAGAACTACGCGACCCTGAAAAATGGCACGCCCATGAGCGCCAACCAGCAGGCCAAGTTCGATGTGCTCAATGCGCATATCGTCAATACGGTGGTCTTGGCCGGTGAACTGGTAATCGTCGGTGATCCCGACACTGCCTCCTGCACCAGCCATGAAGCCTTTCTAATGGCCAAGGCGGCGGGCATCCACCGCGACATCATGCTCAACGGTGGCGGTGTCGACGGGTTCTTGCTGGAAAACTTCGAGATGCTACAGAGTCTACTGGCCCATGCGTCGATAGGGGCAGGGGCAGCGAGCGATGGCTGGGCCAGGCATCTGGATGCGATCAAGAAGACGCTGGAGCAGATCGAGCAACTGCACCGCGCGCATATGAGCGGGGGTGCATTCAGGGAGCGCGAAGAGTTTTATGCAAAGCGCGCGGTGTTGTTCGGAACCCTGGATGAACAGCTCGGGCGGGCCGCTGCATACGGCACAGGGCTAAAGAATCATGGGTCGATCAAGCGGATGTTGCAGCTCTCTAGCAAAAGCTACTTGAGTACCGGGGAAATTTCAAAATATGCCGACAAGGTAGCCGGAGTCGCTAGGGCTGCGGATATGATCAAGAAAGGGGGATACCTCGGGGTCGCATTGGATGTCACCGCTACGGGGTTGGAAATTCACAAAGCTTGTATACTTGGGCGAGAAGAAGAATGCACCAGAGCAAAATATGTCGAAGGTAGCTCATTAGTATTAGGCTTGACGGGAGGCAGTCTAGGCGGTGCATTCGGTGGCGCAATTGCCACGACCGGTTGCGCAGTTGTCCTTGGTGCAGTGACCGGACCTGGTGCTCTAGTCTGTGGGGTTGTGGGCGGAGCAGTAGGGGGTGCCGTTGGAGGCGAAATAGGAAATGCGGGTGGAGAATTTATTGGCGATCTGATTTATCGCAAGGTCTCAGATGATACCAATTGAGCCCGGTTGGGTGGCGCTGCTTGTTTTTAGCCCAGGGCTGATAATCCTAATTTTGCTTATTTATATTGCTCATTTTTACGTTGAACGAATTGAATCCTTACTAGAAAAATCAAGCTATATACAAGGAATAAGGAGCACCTTTCTCCGGGCTGGACTACCAGGGAAAGTCTTACGCACATGCTGTATTGCTTGCATGATGACAATGCCGGCTATTTATGCCCGTCGCGGGCTCATCAACATGAAGGAAGTAAACAATTTCCCACTAAAAATGAAACGGACACTCATTGGGCTCTGGCTGGCTTTGACTATCGAAATCCTATCCATGTTAGTGTTCCGCGCCTGGCTGTACTTGCGTTAGCTTACACTGGCCGGTGCTGCACATAGCAAGAGTCGCCCCAAAAGTATCGACCCCTGCCGGCTGCAGCAAAGCATTCCTGATCAGCAATCGATGAACAGCCGATTACCGCTGGAGCAGATCGAGCAACTGCACCACGTGCATATGAGTGGTGGTGCGTTCAGGGTACGAGAAGAGTTCTACGCCAAACGTGCGGCGCTGTTCAGGGCGTTGGATGAGCAACTAGGGAAGGCTGCCGCTTATGGTTCTGGTCTACGAAATCAGGGTTCGATCAAGCGGATGCTGCAGCTACCCACGAAGCGCTATCTAAGTAGCGGGGAGATTTCCGGATATGCTGAGAAGGTAACGGAAGTAGCTTGATAGGCAGTGCAGGTCTAGGAACTATCGGAGGAACAGTAGGAGGCTTCATTGCTCCCACCGTATGTGGTGCCATTGGTGTTCCTAGCGCTGGGATGGGCGCGCTTGTTTGTGTTGTGGTCATTGGCGGCCTTGGTGGCATAGTGGGAGGGAAGTTAGGGTCTATGGGTGGAGAGGAATTGGGTCGGATCTTGTATGAGGAAGCTAAATGACAAATATGCAGATTGCCGTGCTCGGTATTTGCT
The DNA here is from genome assembly GCF_001320565.1 of Pseudomonas sp. NBRC 111132. Lineage (NCBI taxonomy): Bacteria > Pseudomonadati > Pseudomonadota > Gammaproteobacteria > Pseudomonadales > Pseudomonadaceae > Pseudomonas > Pseudomonas sp. NBRC 111132. The sequence goes on along the minus strand of NZ_BCBI01000005.1, from coordinate 140,805 downwards.
TGTTTGCTTCTCCAGTACTAATGATTGCAGCATGGGTTTTTGTTGCTTGCCGTTATCTTGATTATTTAGAGTCTTTTTTTGAGAACAGCAAGATAGTTGTCGGTAATAAAAATAATTTGTCTGGCGCTGGGCTATTGGGGAGAGTCTTACGTACGGGGGCTATTTCCGCGATGCTATCCGTGAGCCAGTTTTGCGTTACCAAGGGCTTGGTTGACGCCGGCGATGTGAAAGCAGTACCTGAGCGCATCAAGAGGTTTATGCTGTGGCTCTCACACTTGCTTTTATTTGTATCGTTGGCGGCTTTCTGCATATGGGTAGGGGTTTTACGAAGATAAATGTAAAGGTGCTTTGCGGGCTCGCGGAGCTATAGACAGGTATTGACGGAGTGAGCGCAGCATTCAAACGGTCGGCTCGCAGTACAGTCTATTGATTCTGGTACTGAGCGGCCGCACTGCTCAGGATCTTGCCAATCTCTTCACGCAAGTCAGCAGGCTGCTCCACCACCACCCCATCCCCATGGCTCAACAGCCACCAGCGCAATGGCCAACCATCGCTCACCGTGGCGCGTAACCGATGCCCATGCTCCAGCGCTGTCAGCTGCATATCGCTGCTCAAGGGGGCAACCCGCAACTGCCGCGCCAGTGCATCGCTGATCCGTGCCACCAACTCCATGCCTTCTCCCTGCGCCGATTGCAACGCATCCCCTCGCAGATGCGTGAGCAAGTCGAAGTTACCGCGCAACTCGCCCACGGCACTGGCCGACCAGTGCCAGCCAAACGGAATACTCTTGTCATTACGTTCCAGCGGAAAGATCAGCGACAGCTCATTGAGGTCGCGCTCGACGGTGCGTTTGCTTACCGTAAAGCCCACGTCACGCAGGCGCCACACCAACTCGGCGCTGGTAATGCCTGGAGAGCGGCTGGGCAGCTGGCGCAGCAGCGCCCACTGTCGGCTGAGGGTGGCGCGAGTGGTGGCGAACGGCAAAAGATAACGTCCTTGTCTAGGCTTGCCGCAATAGGATGGCGGCACGCGAGGGGCGTGGCAATTGGCCACAGCCCGCTCAGATCAAGGAAGTCGCATTTGGTTGCCTCGTGCCGAATCGTTCGCGACAGGTTTTGACGTGACGTCACGCAGAATCACGCCTCATCACAACCGAAGGTTGGGTTGTGCGTCGTTCAATGAGGATGAACATGTCTGCTGCCAGCAATATCCATTCGCTGCTTGCCCGCCTTCTACCCGAGCGGGTCATCGCCCCACCGGCTCCCGTCGGGAGGCGACAGCGGCTGTTTGCCGGTGTGGGCTTGCCCAGCCAGCGGTCGCTGCTGGTCAACCGCCTGGATGAGGCCAGCGACCTGCAGGCAGTGTATGTTGACCTTCGCCGTCAGGCGTTGCAAGGCAGTGTGGCGGCACTGAATGACCTTGGCTGGATCTGGCTCAACGGCAAGTACTGGCGCGCCGATACCGAATTGGCCGGGCACCTGTTGCGCATGGCGGCCCTGCAGGGCAATGCTGCTGCCTGGTTCAACCTTGGGCAGCAGCACTACTTCGGCAAGGGCATCGAGCCTTCCTACGTGCAGGCGGCGGAGTGCTACCGCCAGGCCTTCGAGCGCGGGATGCTGCATGCCGCGGCGGCGCTGGGAGACCTGTATGAGGAGGAGGTGTGCGATGGCGACCTGGATTGGCAGGTAGACCTGGTGCAGGCCTACCAGTGGTTCCTGCGCGGGGCCGAGCGGGGCGAGGCGCGTTGCCGTTTCGAGGTGGGCTACCGGTTGATGCACGGGCTGTATGTAGAGGCCGACCTCAAGGCGGCGCTGTACTGGCTGGAGCTGGCGGCAGCGGCGGGAGTCGTGCAGGCGGCAGAGGAATTGGCAGTGCATTTCAGCAGCCGTGACGTGGTGCGCTACCAGGAGTGGCGGGACCGGGCAGTGCAAATGGGTAGCACCTTGGCTTTGACCATGAAGTTGGAAGATCAGATCCAATCCTGATCGTCTGCAGCCTGTGCCGGCAGGTAAAAAGCTCCAGCATGAACAACAATTCATCCATACCCCTCGTCACCCCCTGTTGACGGCGGGGGGAGGGCAAGGCGTATATTGATAGTTAGCAAACTATGAATATGCTTGGTTCCCCTCATGTCCCTTGATCTCCTGCGCCTGCAAGTCAGCAGTGGCATGGTGGTTGCGGCCCGCCACTGGCGGCGCATCTGCCATACCGCCCTGACCGGTTACGGCATTTCCGAGGCCTGCGCCGCGCCGCTGCTGATGATCGTGCGCCTGGGTGACGGTGTGCACCAGGTGGCCGTGGCACAGGCTGCCGGCCTGGAAAGCCCTTCTCTGGTGCGTCTGCTCGATCAACTGTGCAAGGCCGGCCTGGTGTGCCGCAGCGAGGATCCACTGGATCGCCGCGCCAAGGCCCTGAGCCTGACCGCCGAAGGCCGTGCCTTGGCCGAAGCCATCGAGGCCGAACTGGTGCGCCTGCGCCGCGATGTGCTGCACGGTATCGACCAGGCCGACCTGGAAGCCGCCTTGCGCGTGCTGCGCGCCTTCGAGGCTGCAGGCCTGGGCAGCTCGGGCGGGGCGGCATGAACGGCTTCTTCAGCTCGGTTCCCCCGGCCCGCGACTGGTTCTACGGCGTGCGTACTTTCGCTGCCTCCATGATCGCCTTGTACATCGCGTTGCTCATGCAGCTGCCGCGCCCCTATTGGGCGATGGCCACGGTGTACATCGTCTCCAGCCCGTTCGTCGGCCCGACCAGCTCAAAGGCGCTGTACCGCGCCGTGGGCACGTTGCTTGGCGCCGGTGGGGCCATTTTCCTGGTGCCGCCGCTGGTGCAGTCACCGTTGCTGCTGAGCATCGCCATTGCCCTGTGGACAGGCACCTTGCTGTTCCTTTCGCTGAACCTGCGCACGGCCAACAACTACGTGCTGATGCTGGCCGGCTACACCCTGCCGATGATCGCGCTGGCGGTAGTGGATAACCCGTTGGCGGTGTTCGACGTAGCGTCTTCTCGCGCCCAGGAAATCTGCCTGGGTATCGTCTGCGCGGCGGTGGTCGGGGCCATTTTCTGGCCGCGCCGGCTGGCGCCGGTGGTGGTCGGCGCCACCAGTAACTGGTTCACCGAGGCGATCCGCTACAGCGACATCTACCTGGCCCGTGAGGTCAGCGCCGACAAGATCGGCGGTATGCGTGGGGCGATGGTTGCTACCTTCAACTCGCTGGAGCTGATGATCGGTCAGCTCGGCCACGAAGGTGCCGGCCCGCATACCGTGAAGAACGCCCGCGAGTTGCGTGGGCGGATGATTCACCTGCTGCCGGTGATCGACGCGCTCGACGACGCCTTGGTGGCCCTGGAAGGCCGCGCCCCGGCCCAGTTCGCTCAGCTTCAACCTGTGCTTGAGGCCGCTCGCGAATGGCTGAAAGGCACTGCCGACAGCCCCTCGGTCGCACGCTGGACCACGCTGCACGAGCAGATCGACCGCCTGCAGCCAGGTGCTGCGGCCCTAGACCAGCGCGCCGAGCTGCTGCTGTCCAACGCCCTGTACCGCCTGACCGAATGGGCTGACCTGTGGCAGGACTGCTGCACCCTGCAGCACGCCCTGCGTACCGATGATGCCAAGCCCTGGCGCGCGGTGTACCGCCACTGGCGCCTGGGCCGCCTGACGGCCTTCTTCGACCGTGGCCTGATGCTGTATTCGGTGGCCTCCACCGTATTGGCGATCGTCGTCGCTTGCGGCCTGTGGATCGGCCTGGGCTGGAACGACGGCGCCAGCGCGGTGATCCTCGCGGCCGTGTCGTGCAGCTTCTTCGCCGCCATGGACGACCCGGCGCCGCAGATCTACCGGTTTTTCTTCTGGACGCTGATGTCGGTCATCTTCTCCAGCCTGTACCTGTTCCTGGTGTTGCCCAACCTGCACGACTTCCCGATGCTGGTGCTGGCTTTCGCCGTGCCGTTCATCTGCATCGGCACCCTCACCGTGCAGCCGAGGTTTTACCTGGGCACCTTGCTGACCATCGTCAACACCTCGACCTTCATCAGCATCCAGGGCGCCTACGACGCCGACTTCTTCACCTTCCTCAACTCCAACCTTGCCGGTCCCGTTGGCTTGTTGTTCGCCTTCATCTGGACCCTGGTGATGCGCCCGTTCGGCGTGGAGCTGGCGGCCAAGCGCATGACCCGCTTCGCCTGGCGTGACATCGTCGAAATGACCGAGCCGGCGACCCTGGCCGAACACCGCCAGGTTGGCGTGCAGATGCTCGACCGCCTGATGCAGCACCTGCCGCGCCTGTCGCAAACCGGCCAGGACAGTGGTGTGGCACTGCGTGACCTGCGTGTGGGGCTGAACCTGCTCGACCTGCTGGCCTATATGCCGCGCGCCGGCCAGCAGGCCCGCGAGCGCCTGAGCACGGTGGTCGAGGAAGTCGGCGCGCACTATGCCGCCTGCCTGCGTGCCGGCGAGCGCCTGCACGCACCAGCCGCGCTGCTGCGCAACATGGAGCGCGCCCGGCTGGCGCTGAACCTGGATGAGCTGTACGAGCGCGGCGATGCCCGCACCCACCTGCTGCATGCCCTGAGCGGCCTGCGCCTGGCGTTGCTGCCAGGTGTGGAGGTGATGCTCGAACCCGCCGAACAACCGCAACTGCCCCCCGGCCTCGACGGAGCACCCCTGTGATTGGTGAACTGGATATCAGCGGGGTGTTCCTGCCTACGCTGCTGGTGATGATGTTTGGCACCTACCTGCTGTTCCTGGGGGTGCATGCGGTGCTGGTGCGCCTGCACTTCTACCGCCTGGTCTGGCACCGGGCGTTGTTCAACGTTGCCCTGTATGCCGTGCTGCTTGGCGCGGTGGACCACTTTTGCCGAAACTTGATGCTGCCATGAAAAAACCTTTGCTGACCCTGGGCCGTGTGGTCCTGACCTTGCTGGTAGTGACCTTCGCCGCCGTGCTCGTGTGGCAGATGGTGGTGTACTACATGTTTGCCCCCTGGACCCGCGACGGCCACATCCGCGCCGACGTGATCCAGATCGCCCCGGACGTGTCGGGGTTGATCCAGAAGGTCGAGGTGCGCGACAACCAGACCGTCAAGCGCGGCGACGTGCTGTTCACCATCGACCAGGACCGCTTCAGCCTGGCCCTGCGCCAGGCCAAGGCAACCCTCGGCGAACGCCAGGAAACCCTGGCCCAGGCTTCGCGCGAAGCGCAGCGCAACCGCAAGCTGGGCAACCTGGTGGCCGCCGAGCAATTGGAAGAAAGCCAGTCTCGCGAGGCCCGCGCCCGTTCGGCCGTCAGCGAGGCGCAGGTGGCGGTCGATACTGCCCAGCTCAACCTTGACCGTTCGGTCGTGCGCAGCCCGGTGGATGGCTACCTCAACGACCGCGCGCCGCGTAACCACGAGTTCGTCACCGCTGGCCGCCCGGTGCTGTCGGTGGTCGACAGTGCCTCATACCACGTCGACGGTTATTTCGAAGAAACCAAGCTGGGTGGCATCCAAATCGGCGACGCCGTGGACATCCGCGTCATGGGCGACAACACCCGGCTGCGCGGCCACGTACAGAGCTTTGCCGCTGGCATCGAAGACCGCGACCGCAGCAGCGGTGCCAACCTGCTGCCCAACGTCAACCCGGCCTTCAGCTGGGTGCGCCTGGCTCAGCGCATTCCGGTGCGCATCGCCTTTGACGAAGTGCCGCAAGACTTCCGCATGATCGCCGGGCGTACTGCCACGGTGTCGATCATCGAGGGCCAGCGCCCATGAAACAGCTGATCCTGGCTGGCCTGTGCCTGTCGTTGGGGGCCTGCATGATGGTGGGGCCCGACTATGAGGTGCCGAAGGATGCGGCGGTGCAACGCAGCGACCTGAACGGCCCGCTGCGCCAGGATGCCGACAGCGTGGTTTCGGCACCGGTGCCCGAAGACTGGTGGCAGCTGTATCAGGACCAACGGCTGAACGAGCTGGTGCGTCAGGCACTGAGTGCCAACACCGAGCTGCGCGTGGCCGCGGCCAACATCGCCAAGGCCCGGGCCCAAGTGGAGGTGGCCGAATCGCAAGGCGGCTTCAACGGTGGCGTCAAGCTTGGCGCCCAGCGCCTGCAGGAGTCGGGCGAAGCCTTCCTGTTGCCGGAAAAAGTACCGGTGGCCAACATCGGTGAGGCCATCATCAGCGCCTCGTACCAGTTCGACTTGTGGGGCACCTTCAAGCGCGGCACCGAAGCGGCCAAGGCCAACGCCGACGCAGTGCAGGCCGCTGCCGATACTGCTCGTATTACCTTGGTGGCAGACGTGGTCAAGGCCTACACCCAGGTGTGCTCGGCCAACGAGGAGTACCACATTGCCCGCGAGTCGCTCGACTTGCAGGAACAGAGCGTGACGCTCAACCAGCGCCTGCGTGATGCCGGGCGTGGTGATGAAACCCAGGTCACCCGCTCGCAGACTCAGTTCAAATCCCTGCGCGCCGAACTGCCACGTTTCAAAGCCGAGCGCGAGACCGGCATGTATACCCTGGCGGCTCTGTTGGCCAAACCCGTCGACCAGCTGCCTGCAGGCACCGCTGATTGTGCCGAACTGCCGCACCTGAACCAGCTGGTTCCGGTAGGCGATGGCGCCGCGTTGCTCAAGCGCCGCCCCGACGTGCGCCAGGCCGAGCGTCAGCTGGCTGCTGCCACGGCCTCCATCGGCGTCGCCACGGGCGCACTGTACCCGGACATCAGCATCGGCGCTCAGGTGGGCACTATCGGTATCCTGGAAAACCTCGGCGAGCCTGCAACCAACCGCTGGGGCTTCGGCCCGCAGGTCAGCTGGAGTATCCCCACCAACGGTACCCGCGCGCGCATTCGCATGGCCGAAGCTTCTACCCAGGCAGCCTTGGCGAACTTCGATGGGGTGGTGCTGAACGCCATTCGCGAAACTCAGACGCGCCTGGCGCAGTACAGCGCCCTACTGGACCGGCGTGATGCGCTGGCCGAGGCGGAGAAATCGGCCAAGGAAGCGGCGGACCAGACGCACCGCTATTACCAGGCAGGGCGTGAGTCGTTCCTGGCGGATTTGCAGGCGACGCGGACTTACACTGATATGCGTGCTCAGCTGGCGGCGGCCAATAGCCAGGTGGCGATGGGGCAAATCGGGGTATTCCTGGCGTTGGGCGGGGGCTGGAAGGACACCGCCAAGCACTGATGAGATCCTTGTGGGGTGGATGTTCATGCCCCACTTCATCTGATTTGTACCAAGATTTTTCATGAAATCCGCCCTGCACCCTTGAGGGAAGCCAAGTCGGAGTGAACAATGTTCTCTTTCGCATTCCCTTCGAGACTGGCCATGAATACCCGTTCCCGTCTGCTCACCTGGCTGCCGGCTCTATTGCTCGGCCCGGTGCTGGCGCTGTGTAGCACCTTGGCGCTGGCCGAGTCGCCCGCCGAGGCCGCAAAAGCCTTGCACCTGCTGGACTACATTGGCGCCGATTACCCACCGACCGTTCAAGAAGGCAAGGTGATCGACGAGGGTGAATACCGTGAGCAACAGGAGTTTGGCGCGGTATTGGGCGACCTGGTCAAAGGCCTTCCCGCAAATGCCGAGCAAGCGGCACTGGAGCAGGGCGTCCAGGCATTGCGCCAGGCCATCGATCAGCGCCAAGAGGGCACAGCGGTCGCCAAGCAGGCCCGCCAGCTGGGCGCGCGCCTGGCTGTAGCCTACGAGGTCAGTCAGGCCCCGGTGATCACCCCGGACCCCGCCCGTGGCGCGGCGCTGTATGCGCAAAACTGCGCCATCTGCCACGGTGACACGGGGGCTGGCGACGGACCGGCTGGCGTGGGCCTGGAGCCTGCCCCAGCCAACTTGCGTGATGCGGCACGCCTCGACCAGTTGAGCTTGTTCGACCTGTACAACACACTGGCCCTGGGCATCGACGGCACCGAAATGCCGTCCTTTGCCGACCAGTTGGACGACCGCCAGCGCTGGGATGTGGCCGCTTATATCGCCAGCTTCACCGCCAAGCCAGAAGCTGGCAAAGGTGACAAGACCTGGAACATCGCCGACCTGGCCCGCCAGACCCCGGCTGAGGTCGCTGCCAATGAAGGCGCGGCGGTGCTGGAAGCATTCCGCGCGCAGCGTGCCCAGCCGCCGCAGGTCAAACGTGGCCCGGCGCAACTGCTCGAATACACCGCCAGCACGCTGGACAAGAGCCTGGCGGCCTACCGCGCAGGTGACCATGACCAGGCCTATGACCTGTCGGTGGCGGCCTACCTGGAAGGTTTCGAGTTGGTGGAAAGCTCACTGGACAATATCGACACCCAGGCGCGCAAGGACACCGAAAAATCCCTCATGGCCTACCGCCAATCGCTGCAGGACGGGTTGCCCGTGGCTCAGGCCGAGCAACGGCTGGCCGAAGCCAGGCGCAAGCTGGACCAGGCCGCCAAGCTGTTGGGCAGCGATGGCCTGAGCTGGTCGCTTAGCTATATCTCCGGTTTGCTGATCCTGTTGCGCGAAGGGCTGGAAGCGATTCTGGTGCTGGCGGCAATTCTGGCCTTCCTGCGTAACACCGGGCAGCAGTCGGCGGTACGCAGCGTCAACATAGGCTGGGGCCTGGCGCTGGTTGCCGGCTTCGCCACCTGGGCGCTGGCGGCCTATGTGATCGATGTGGGTGGGGCTCAGCGCGAGCTGCTGGAAGGCTGCACGGCCTTGTTCGCTGCGGTGATGGTGTTGTGGCTAGGGGTATGGATGCACGACCGTCGACACGCCGCTGCCTGGCAGAACTACATCAAGAGCAGCCTGGTTAGCGGCGGCGGGCGTTTCGGCTTCGCCCTGCTGGCGTTTTTCTCGGTGTACCGCGAACTGTTCGAAGTGATCCTGTTCTACGAAACCCTGTGGTTGCAGGCAGGCCCTGCTGGGCATCAGGCTGTGCTGGCGGGTGGCGCCACGGCACTGGTGCTGTTGGTGGGCTTGGCGTGGGTGATTCTGCGTGGCTCTGCGAAGCTGCCGCTTTCGCTGTTCTTCAGCATCAACGCCGCGCTGCTGTGCGCGCTGTCGGTGGTGTTCGCCGGGCATGGTGTGAAGGCGCTGCAAGAGGCCGGGGTGCTGGGCACGCGGCCGGTAGCGTTCTTCGAGTTCGACTGGTTGGGGATTCATGCCGACGCCTACTCGTTGTCGGCGCAGGCGGTGGCCTTGTTGGCCATCGTGTTCCTGTACGGGCGTTCGCGTCTGGCGGAAAAGCGCAGGGCAACTGCAAACTGAGCGAGGGGCTGCATGGCAGCCCCTTTTCAATCTCGGCTCAGGCCGGCTGTGGCGCCTTGAGAATGTTCTGCAGCAATTGCACGCTTTCAACGGCGTCATGACCCAGGCTGGTCAGGTAGCCGCCATCAGGTTGATCGGTCAGCCCCTTTTCATGCAGGCGTTGCGCTGCCGCGATCAGGGCAGGGGCGGCGGTACTGTTAATCTTGATGCCTTCCTGGCTGCTGTCGTGTTTGAACAGCGCGAGTACTTCCAGTTCGTCGATCAGATCGGGGGTAAAAGGCATGGCAGCTCCTGACTTCCAGACAAGGATGGCGGCACCGTCAGCGGTGCCTGATCTTCGAGTGTAGTCGGGTTATTCGTCCTCGCCTTGATCCATCTCAGGCGGCAGCTCCGGCAGCGCCCGCAAAGCGTTTTCATACCACTCGCCGTTGAACGCGCGGTCCTCTACCAGCATGTTGTCGATCTCGAAGGCCAGCACATGGGCCATCAGGTTGAGAATGTCTTCACGCTCATAGCCGACCAGGGTCAGCTTGTTGTAAGTGGCTTTGGCCGCTGGCGGTTCGCCGCTTTCGATCTGGTTTTCGATGGCCTGGGTCAGCGTTGCCTCGGCGAAGGCTTCGTCGTCATTGTCGAGGTCGGTGGGCTCGCTCATGGCGGTACTCCTGTGATGGGATACGACAGTGTGCCACGCCCGTGGCGGCAATGCCTGGGCATTGATGGGGTGCATGACGCTAGTCAGGGGCGGGCGTACGGTCTATAAAAGCCGGGCCAACCCCTTACGGCCTGGAGGCTGTTACCTCATGCTCAAGCTTTATGGATTCTCGGTCAGCAACTACTACAACATGGTCAAACTGGCCCTGCTGGAAAAAGGCCTGCCCTTCGAGGAAGTCACATTCTATGGCGGCCAGGCGCCACAGGCACTGAAAGTGAGCCCACGTGGCAAGGTGCCGGTGCTTGAAACCGAACATGGCTTCCTCAGCGAAACCAGTGTGATCCTCGACTACATCGAGCAGACCCAGGGGGGCAAGGCGCTGTTGCCGGCCGACCCATTCGGGCAGGCCAAGGTGCGTGAGCTACGCAAGGAAATCGAGTTGTATATCGAACTGCCGGCACGAACCTGCTATGCCGAGGCGTTCTTTGGCATGTCGGTGGAGCCACTGATCAAGGAGAAAGCCCGTGCCGACCTGCTGGCTGGCTTTGCCACCCTCAAACGCAATGGGCGTTTCGCACCTTATGTAGCGGGTGAGCAACTGACGCTGGCAGACCTGATGTTCTGCTTCTCGGTCGACCTGGCGTATGCCGTGGGCAAGAAGGTGCTGAACATCGACTTCCTGGCGGACTTCCCGCAGGCCAAGGCGTTACTGCAGCTGATGAGCGAGAACCCGCACATGGCGCGGGTCGTGGCGGACAAAGAGGCGGCGATGCCGGCCTTCATGGAGATGATTCGTAGCGGTAAACGCTAACGGCCGGGGGCCGCAAAGCGGCCCCAGGCTCTGATCAGCGCGAAGCCAGCAGCACCTTGCCGCGAACCACCGCCGCACGCACTTGCGCCGGCGCCGTACCACCAATGTGGTTACGGGCATTCACCGAGCCTTCCAGAGTGAGCACGGCAAACACGTCTTGCTCGATCTGGTCGCTGAACTGGCGCAGTTCTTCCAGGCTCATCTCGGCCAGGTCCTTGCCGGTGTCCACACCATACTTCACCGCGTGGCCAACGATTTCGTGGCAGTCACGGAACGGCAGGCCACGGCGTACCAGGTAGTCGGCCAGGTCGGTGGCGGTGGAGAAGCCGCGCAGGGCCGCTTCACGCATGATGGCGTGCTTGGGCTTGATCGCCGGGATCATGTCGGCAAAGGCACGCAGCGAGTCGCGCAGGGTGTCGGCGGCGTCGAACAGCGGTTCCTTGTCTTCCTGGTTGTCCTTGTTGTAGGCCAACGGCTGGCCTTTCATCAGGGTCAGCAGGCCGGTCAAAGCGCCAAACACGCGGCCGGTCTTGCCGCGCACCAGCTCTGGCACGTCCGGGTTCTTTTTCTGCGGCATGATCGAGCTGCCGGTGCAGAAGCGGTCGGGCAGGTCGATGAACTGGAACTGCGCGCTGGTCCACAGCACCAGCTCTTCGGAGAAGCGCGACAGGTGCATCATCGCCACGCTGGCAGCAGCGCAGAATTCGATGGCGAAGTCACGGTCCGACACGCCGTCCAGCGAGTTGCCGGCCACGGCTTCGAAGCCCAGCAGCTTGCAGGTGAGCTCGCGGTCGATCGGGTAGGTGGTGCCAGCCAACGCCGCGCTGCCCAGTGGCATGCGATTGGCGCGCTTGCGGCAGTCGACCAGGCGCTCGTAGTCGCGGCTGAGCATTTCGAACCAGGCCAGCAGGTGGTGGCCGAAGGTGACCGGCTGCGCGGTTTGCAGGTGAGTGAAGCCGGGCATGATGGTTTCGGCTTCGCGCTCGGCCTGCTCCAGCAGGCCCTGCTGCAGGCGGGTTATTTCGGCCAGGATCAGGTCGATTTCGTCGCGCAGCCACAGGCGGATGTCGGTGGCCACCTGGTCGTTGCGGCTACGGCCTGTGTGCAGCTTCTTACCGGTGATGCCGATGCGGTCAGTCAGGCGTGCTTCGATGTTCATGTGCACGTCTTCGAGGTCGACGCGCCAGTCGAAGTTACCGGCTTCGATCTCGCCCTGGATGGTTTTCAGGCCATCGATGATGGTGTCGCGCTCGGCATCGCTGAGCACGCCGACCTGCGCCAGCATGGTGGCATGGGCGATCGAACCCATGATGTCGTGGCGGTACAGGCGCTTGTCGAAATCGACCGAGGCGGTGAAACGGGCGACGAAGGCGTCGACGGGCTCACTGAAGCGGCCGCCCCAGGACTGATTGGTCTTGTCGGTGCTCATGGATTCACTCATTGCAGGCGTGAACGAAAAAGTGGCGCCGATAATAGCAGGGTTGGGCTGGCTGCCGCAGGGCGCCGGTCGAGAGAAATGCCCGGAAAATGGCAGAGAAGGATTTTAAGGAATGAACGGCAGTGTTCCACGGACCGTCTACAGTTGGACAAGGGACTGGCGGTGAATCTGCCGTCCGAGTGAATCTTTGGCCATCGCACCGGTCTAGAGCGTGACCGCAGTGTCGCTCGAACCACACCTGTCTACGCTATACCTGTGCGAGACTCATTCAGGAATCCAGCGCAATTATGAATGTCCTGATCGTTGATGACGAACCCCAAGGCCGTGAACGCCTCACCCGGCTGCTCGGCGAACTGGAGGGTTACACCGTGCTGGAGCCCAGCGCCACCAACGGCGAGGAGGCCCTGGCGCTGATCGAAAGCCTCAAGCCCGATGTGGTCCTGCTGGACATCGGCATGCCAGGCCTGGATGGCCTGCAGGTCGCCGCTCGCCTGTGCGAACGCGAGGCGCCGCCGGCGGTGGTGTTTTGCACCGGGGACGATGAATACGGTGCCGAGGCATTCAAGGACAGTACCCTCAGCCATGTGACCAAGCCTTTCCAGCCCCAGGCGTTGCGCGATGCCTTGCGCAAGGCCGAAAAACCCAACCGTGCCCAATTGGCGGCGCTTACCCGGCCAGCCAACGAAGGTGGTGGCCCACGCAGCCACATCAGTGCCCGTACACGTAAAGGCATCGAATTGATCCCTATACCCCAGGTGATCTATTTCATCGCCGACCACAAGTACGTGACCTTGCGCCACGAAGCCGGGGAAGTACTGCTCGATGAGCCACTCAAGGCCCTGGAAGACGAGTTTGGCGAACGCTTCGTGCGCATCCACCGCAATGCGTTGGTCGCCCGCGAGCGCATCGAACGCCTGCAGCGCACCCCGCTGGGGCACTTTCAGCTGTACCTGAAAGGCCTGGACGGCGACGCCCTGACCGTCAGCCGCCGGCATGTGGCTGGGGTGCGCAAGATGATGCAGACGCTCTGAGGCCGTCTGCGCAAACCTGTGGCCTGGTTCTGCCCTTGTGGGAGCGGCCTTGTGTCGCGAAAGGGCCGCAAGGCCGCTTTCACACAAAGCCGCACATGACCTGTTGATCCGTATCTGCAAGCGATACCGGCGATGCTGTTATCATCGGTGGTATTTCTCTGGATCGGGGCGTTCCATGTCCACTCGCGAAATCCGCATTGCCACCCGTAAAAGTGCCTTGGCCCTGTGGCAGGCCGAATACGTCAAAGCCCGTCTCGAGCAGGCTCACCCGGGTCTGCTGGTGACCCTGGTGCCCATGGTCAGCCGTGGTGACAAGCTACTCGACGCGCCGCTGGCGAAAATCGGCGGCAAAGGCCTGTTCGTCAAGGAGCTGGAAACCGCCCTGCTGGACAACGAAGCCGACATCGCCGTGCATTCGATGAAGGACGTGCCCATGGACTTCCCCGAAGGCCTGGGCCTGTACTGCATCTGCGAGCGTGAAGACCCGCGTGACGCCTTCGTTTCCAATACGTTCGACAGCCTCGAAGCACTACCTGCCGGCAGCATCGTCGGCACCTCCAGCCTGCGCCGCCAGGCCCAGCTGCTGGCGCGCCGGCCAGACCTGCAAATCCGCTTTCTGCGGGGCAACGTCAACACCCGCCTGGCCAAGCTGGATGCCGGCGAGTACGACGCCATCATCCTCGCCGCCGCAGGCCTGATCCGTCTGGGCTTCGAAGACCGCATCACCTTCACCATCAGCGTCGATGACAGCCTGCCGGCTGGCGGCCAGGGCGCCGTGGGTATCGAGTGCCGCAGTGCCGACGTTGAGACTCATGCATTGCTGGCGCCACTGCACCATGCCGATACCGCCGACCGGGTGGTGGCCGAACGTGCCCTGAACAAGCACCTGAATGGCGGCTGCCAGGTGCCGATCGCCTGCTATGCGGTGCTTGAAGGCGACCAGCTGTGGCTGCGTGGCCTGGTCGGCCAGCCGAGTGGCGGAACGCTGCTGGTGGCCGATGCCCGCGCCCCTCGCACTGCTGCCGAAACCTTGGGCGTACAGGTAGCCGAGGACTTACTGAGCCAGGGCGCCGAGGCCATCCTCAAGGAAGTCTATGGCGAGGCCGGCCACCCGTGAGCCAATGGCGCCTGTTGCTGACCCGGCCTGCCGAGGACTGCGCGGCACTGGCGCAAAGCCTGGCGGAGGAGGGCGTGGGCAGCAGTTGCCTGCCACTGCTGGCGATTGAGCCCGTTACGTTAGAGACCCCGCAGCGATTGTTACTGGAAGGCCTGCACGGCTTCCAGGCAATCATCGTGGTTAGCAAGCCGGCCGCCCGCCTGTTGCTTGAGCAACTGGCCAAGGCCAGCCTTCAGCCGCCACGCCAAGGCTGGTTCACGGTGGGCGAGGCAACCGCTGCGGTGCTGCAGGGGGCGGGGTTGGAGGTGAGCGCTCCGCCGCGTGGCGATGACAGCGAAGCCTTGCTGGCGCTGCCGGCCCTGCGCCAGGCAGTTGCCGCGCCGGCACCGCGTGTGTTGATCGTTCGCGGCGTCGGAGGTCGCGAACTGCTGGCAGAGCGTCTTGCAGAGCAAGGTGCTAGTGTCGAATATCTGGAACTGTATCGTCGCTGCCTGCCGGTATACCCGGCGGGTACGCTGATGCGCCGCATCGAAGCGGAACGCCTCAATGGCCTGGTGGTCAGCAGTGGGCAGGGTTTTGAACATTTGCAGCAGCTGGCCGGTGCGGATTGGCCGCAGCTGGCACGCCTGCCGCTGTTCGTGCCCAGCCCACGGGTCGCCGAGCAGGCCAGGGCCGCCGGGGCCCAACAGGTTGTGGATTGCCGTGGCGCCAGTGCCACGGCCTTGCTGGCAGCCGTGCAGCGTAGCGCTGCACCTGCCTCTTAAGGCGCTAAGCTGTACGCGATGCGCCCCCATGCAAAGGATGGATACGTGAGCGAGACTGTCTTGTCCAATAACGATCAGCCGTCGGCACAGACGCCGGCGGAACCCGTTACCGCCCCACCTGCCAAGCGCTCCGGCAGTGGCCTGGCAGCGCTGGCCCTGTTGCTTGGCGCGGCCGGGGTGGCGGTAGGTGGCTGGGGTGTCTGGCAGGTGCGTCAACTGCAAGGCAGCGAGTTCAACCAGGGCCAGCACATCGAGGCGCTGACCCAGCGCGCCGAAGCCCTGCAGCAGCGCGAACAGCAGATCAGCGCGCAACTGGCCAGCTTGCCTGCAGCCAGCGAGCTGGAAGACCGCCGACGCCTGGTGGCGCAATTGCAGGGCGACCAGCAGCGCCTCAGCCAGCGCCTGGAAACCGTGCTGGGAGAAAGCCGCAAGGAGTGGCGCCTGGCAGAAGCCGAGCACCTCTTGCGCCTGGCTACCCTGCGCCTTTCGGCCTTGCAGGACATCACCAGTGCCAAAGCCTTGGTCGAAGGCGCCGACGAAATTCTGCGCGAGCAGAGCGACCCGGGTGCTTTCGCCGCCCGGGAGCAACTGGCACGCAGCCTGGCCACGCTCGGCAGCACCCAGCAACCGGACCGTACTGGCCTGTTCCTGAAACTGGCAGCACAGCGTGAGCTGGTACAGCAGCTAAGCGCCCAGTCGCCCGAATTCGACACCAATGCCGATGCGCTTGGCGCCCTGACCGCCGATGGTGATGGTGCCAGCCGGCTGTCGCAGTGGTGGGCAGAAATCTCCAAGTACTTCCAGATCGACTTCAACGCCGATGAAAACGTGCGGCCACTGCTGGCCGGGCAGCAGCTGAACCAGCTGCGCCTGGCCCTGAGCCTGACCATCGAACAGGCCCAGTGGGCGGCGCTCAATGGTGACGCCAAGGTCTACACACAGGCGCTGGATGATGCCCGCAGCGTGCTGCTGGCGAACTTCAACGCCGACAACCCGCAAAGCAAGGCCATGCTCGACAGCCTCAATGCGTTGGCCGATCAGCCCGTGTCCGTGGTTACCCCCGACCTCAGCGAAAGCCTGGCGGCAGTGCAGGCCTACATTCAGCGGCGTCATCTGCCGGCCGAGGCTGAAGGGGGCAAGCCATGAAGCGTGTCTACCTGCTGGCCGTGCTGGCAATCGTGGTTGCCGCCGCGCTGGGCATCGCAGTCGCCAAGCACAGCGGCTACGTGCTGATTTCCTATGGTGGTTTCCGCTATCAATCGGGGCTGTGGGCGGCCCTGGCCGGCTTGCTGGCCGTGGTCGCGCTGTTGTGGCTGTTGCGCTACCTGGTCGGCCTGGTGCTGACCTCCAGCGGTGTGGTCAACCCGTGGTCGCGGCGTAACCGCAGCCGGCGCATCCGCGTGGCCATCGAGCAGGGCCAGCTCGATCTCGCCGAGGGTCGCTGGGCCAGCGCTCAGCGTCACCTGCACCGCGCCGCCGAGGCCGAGCGCCAACCGCTGCTGTATTACCTCGGTGCCGCGCGTGCTGCCAACGAGCAAGGCCGCACCGAAGACAGCGACAACCTGCTGGAGCGTGCCTTGGAGCGCCAGCCGCAAGCGGAACTGGCCATTGCCCTGACCCATGCCCAGTTGCAAATGGACCGTGGTGAAACCGATGGGGCTCTGGAAACCCTGCTGGCCATGCAGGAGCGCCACCCGCACAACAGCCAGGTGTTGCGCCTGCTGCAACGCCTGTACCTGGAGCGCGGCGACTGGTCCGCACTGATCCGCCTGCTGCCCGACCTGCGCAAGGGCAAGGTGTTGCCGCCCGCCGAGCTGGCCGCCCTGGAGCAGCGTGCCTGGGGCCAGAACCTGAGCCTGGCCACCACCCGTGGCGAGGACGCGCAAACTGCACGTCAGGCCCTGGAGCGCGCCTGGCAACAGCTGACCGCAGCCCAGCGCCAGGAGCCACAGCTGGTGTTGGCGTACGCCGAGCAATTGCGCCAGGTAGGTGCCCAGAGCGAGGCCGAGCACGTGCTGCGCACTGCCCTCAAGCGCGAATACGAAAGCCACCTGGCCCGCCTTTATGGCTTGGTGCGCGGTGATGATCCGGCGCGTCAGCTGCAAACCGCAGAAGGTTGGCTCAAGGCCCACCCGCAAGACGCCAGCCTGCTGCTGACCTTGGGCCGTCTGAGCCTGCAGAACCGCCTGTGGGGCAAGGCGCGTGATTACCTGGAAAGCAGCCTGCGCATGGAGCGCAACCCCGAGGCCTGTGCCGAGCTGGCTCGCTTGCTCGCGGGGCTGGGCGAGACCGAGCGCAGCAACCAGCTGTTCCAGGAGGGCCTTGGCCTGCTGGACGAACGCCTGCTGGCGCTGCCTTTGCCCGAAGGCGTACGCGCCTGACCCACCCCAAGGCCCGCGCCAAGGTGCGGGCTTCGGGAGCGGGTAATTTATCGATTGCTGTCAGTTAGATCCGTAGTCCATTCCTTCCGGCGCTTCCCACTCCATCGCTGGAAATTTCCTACGCGATTCAGCGACTTGTCGCTGCTGTCGTGCCTTGAAACAAAGCGTGTCTTTCCTCTACCGTTTCAAACCACAACATCTCCCCGGGACTTACCCAGCCCATGCTTCCGGCCCATTTGCGCACCCTTTTTCTTCCTGCCTGCCTGGCTGCAATGGCGGTACTGGTTGTTTCATTCCACCTGGAAAACACACTGGGGTTGGTGCCTTGCCCCTTGTGCTTCAGCCAGCGGTTACTGCTTGGCCTTTACGCGCTGCTGTGCCTCGCGGCGGTGCTGCAGGCACCGGGCACGCGGGGCACCCTTCGTTATGCGCGGGTGGCGCTGGGCTGCTCGCTGGCCGGCGCGGTGCTGGCCGCGCGGCATGTCTGGTTGCAGGGCGCTCATGGGGTCATCCATATGTGCCCGGCGCCGATCGGGCGGGTGTTCGAGCACTCCTGGGCCGAGGCGGCGCGGCAACTGTTGCTGGGGGGGCCCGATTGCAGCTCGCTTACCTGGAGCTTTCTCGACCTGACACTGCCGGAGTGGAGCCTGTTGGCCTTCCTGCTGCTGGCGGTGCTGCCCTTGAGTTGCCTGCTGGCGTATCGTTTCCGCACCCTGGCAAGAACATGACCTGGCGCAAGGTTGCGCCATTAGCGCGACCAATGGCGATATAACAGTGTATTAAACACTTGTATGAACTTTGTGTGCTGCGTACCTTGAAGGCCAGCACGCGCGGGAATAATCTCCCAGCACGCATACCGAAAACACAACTGCTCGATGCCGTCCTGCTGATGACACCTTTGTGCTGCGCGGTCGTGGTGCGAGGTGCAGCGGCATCTACCCAGAAGGGAAGAGATCGCCATGCTCGATAGTTGTCAGAACGCCCAGGAACGCTGGGGTGGGGTTCACAAGCTGATCGACCGTTGGCTGGAGGAGCGCCAGGAACTGGTGCAGGCTTTTCGCGCCCTGCGCGATGTGAAGCCAGCCTTTGCCGACAAGGACACCAACGGGGACTTTTGCGCGCTCCTGGTCGATTACGTTTCGGCGTGGCACTTCGAAGTCTGCGAGCAATTGGCCAGCGAGGCCAAGGCTTTCGGGGACGAGAAGGCGCTGAAGCTGGCCGAAGAAATCAACCCACGGATCAACGACAGCACACAGATCGCACTGGCCTTCAATGACCATTGCGCCAAGGGTGAGTGCAAGGACACCGAGCGCTTTGCCGAAAAGCTGGCCAAGTTGGGCGGGCTGTTGCATGAGCGCTTCGAACTTGAAGATTGCCTGATCGAGGTGCTGCACAACGCGCACAAGGAAGAAGGTGCGGTGCAGGCCTGAAGGTTGGCGTCAGTCGCCAACCGCCAGCAGTTCGATCTCGAACACCAGGGGGGTGTAGGGGGCAATCAAATCACCCGCCCCCTCGGCGCCATAGGCTTGCGCTGAAGGAATCACCAGGCGCCATTTGGCGCCCGCGTGCATCTTCGGCAAGGCCACCTGCCAGCCCTCGATTACAGAATCCAGGTTGAACCACTGGGGCGTCTGGTTCTGGTCGAACACCGAACCATCAGGCAACCTGCCCACATAACGCACCTGCACCTTGCCGCCTGCTTTTGGCTGCGCACCCGTACCTGCTTGCAGTTCGCTGTAGAGCACACCTTCCGCTAGTTCGTGTACCCCGTAACGCCCACGCTCGTTGGCCATGAAGCGTGTTTCTGCGGCCTGCAGCTTTTGCACCGAGGCGTCACCTTCCTGCGCTTCATGCTGCTGGAGCACCGCCTGCATGCGTGCCTTGTCGAGCTTGAGGGGTTGCCCCTGATAGGACTGCTTCAGGCCTTCGACCAGTGCATCCAGCTGCAAGCCCGGCATCTCCTGACGCAGCCGCTCACCCAAGCTGGCGCCCAGGCTGTAGGCCAGGTCATGGTCGTCGCTGTCGGCCAAGGCGATGGGGGCCAGCAGGCATAAACCTAAAACAAGATATCGAGGCAACGCCTGACTCCCAAATACCAGCAGTGATTAATTCAGCAACTACACTTTCACGCAGCTGCAAGATAACAACTTTGCCCAGGCATGCAACGCGGCGTAAATATTACGGTCAACATGCCCTAGCGGCGGTAGCAGCAGAAGCATAGTATGAGCCGCAATCTCGTCAGCCAGGAGGTAAACCATGTCGGCCAAAAAGAAGCCAGTAAGTACGCCGTTACACCTGCTCCAGCAACTTTCGGGCAGCTTGCTCGAACACTTGGAAGAAGCCTGCTCGCAAGCGCTGGCTGATGCGGAAAAACTGTTGGCCAAGTTGGAAAAACAGCGTGGCAAGGCGCAGGAAAAACTGCACAACGGTCGCCTGAAACTGCAAGACGCGGCCAAGGCGGGTAAAGCCAAGGCGCAAACCAAGGCGCAAAAAGCCATTGGCGAACTTGAACAGTTGCTCGACGCCCTCAAGGAACGTCAAACCCAGACTCGTTCTTACATTCAGCAACTCAAGCGCGACGCCCAGGACAGCCTCAAACTGGCCCAAGGTGTAGGTAAAGTTCGCGAGGCCGCAGCCAAGGCTCTTGACCTGCGTGCTACCAAACCTGCGGCCAAGCCCGCTGCCAAAGCGACTACTGCTGCCAAACCTGCGGCCAAGCCAGCCGTCAAAGCGACAGCTGCTGCCAAACCTGCAGCCAAACCCGCCGCCAAAGCGACCGCTGCTGCCAAACCTGCAGCCAAACCCGCCGCCAAAGCGACCGCTGCTGCCAAACCTGCAGCCAAGCCCGCCGCCAAAGCGACCGCCGCTGCTAAACCTGCAGCCAAGCCCGCCGCCAAAGCGACGGCTGCCGCCAAACCTGCAGCCAAGCCCGCCGCCAAAGCGACCGCTGCCGCCAAACCTGCAGCCAAGCCCGCCGCCAAAGCGACCGCTGCTGCTAAACCTGCAGCCAAGCCCGCCGCCAAAGCGACCGCTGCCGCCAAACCTGCAGCCAAGCCCGCTGCCAAAGTGACTGCTGCTGCCAAATCTGCAGCCAAGCCAGCCGCCAAAGCCCCAGCTGCCAAGCCAGCTACCGCCAAGGCACCTGCACGCACAGCCACCAAGCCAGCCGCCAAGCCTGTTGCCAGCAAGCCAGCCGAAGCCAAACCCGCTACGCCAGCCGGCAGCACCCCGGCCGTTACAACCAACTCGGCGACCCCGGCCACTTCGGCAGCCGCGTCGACACCCGCCAGCACCCCGGCTCAGGCGCCGTCTTCGGCGTCCTGAAGCGCAGCCGCCGCGACGCGCAGTTGATCCAGCGCGTCGTGGTGCCGGGCAGGGGCCGGCGCCAGCCGGGCCAGCCAGTCGTCCGAGGGCTCATGGGAGCCCCCGGGCCACTGTCGCGAGCGTTCCTGCAAGCGCTCCAGCAACGTTTTTTCTGCCTGCAACTCCAACCCCTTCACCTGCTCACGCAACGCAGCCAGTTGCGCATCATGCGACGCTGCCGCCCGCCATTGTTGGCGCAGGCTGCGTAACGGGGCCACCACTTCACGCTGCCAGGGCTCGACAACTTCCTGCAGCGCTTGCGCGCGCTCGTCCAGCATGACCACGCCACGTGCCTGCAGCCAGGTTGCGCACAACAGCAGGCAGACATCGCTACCTTGCGCTTGCAGCTCAAGGCACGCGGCTTCCACGCCAGGCCTGGCATACAGGGCCAGGGCGTAACTCCACAGGTCGTTGTGCATGGTTCCACTCGCGCTATGGGCCGAGGAAGCTGGTAGACTCCGCGACCATCATGATCAGACTATCCAACCTCACTTTACAGCGTGGTCCGCAGCGCTTGCTAGAAGGCGCCGAGATGACCCTGCACGCCGGTCACAAGGCCGGCCTGATCGGCGCCAACGGCGCCGGAAAATCCAGCCTGTTCGCCCTGCTGCGCGGTGAGCTGTCGCCCGATGCCGGTGACTGCCAACTGCCCGGTGACTGGCGCATCGCCCATATGCGCCAGGAGGTCGACACCCTCGACCGCCTGGCCGTGGACTATGTGCTCGACGGCGACGTGCGCCTGCGCAAGGTCCAAGCCGAACTGGCCGCGGCCGAGCAGGCCCACGACGGCACCGCCCTGGCGCGCCTGCACAGTGAACTGGAAAGCGCCGACGGCTACACCGCCGACGCCCGCGCGCGCAAGTTGCTGGCCGGCCTGGGCTTCACCAACGAACAGATGGACCGCCGCGTCGGCGACTTCTCCGGTGGCTGGCGGATGCGCCTGAACCTGGCCCAGGCACTGATGTGCCCGTCCGACCTGCTGTTGCTCGACGAACCCACCAACCACCTCGACCTGGACGCCATCCTGTGGCTGGAAGACTGGCTCAAGGGCTACCCCGGTACGCTGTTGCTGATCTCCCACGACCGTGACTTCCTCGATGCCGTGGTCGACCATGTGCTGCACGTCGAGCAGCGCAAGTTGAACCTGTACAAAGGCGGCTACACCGCCTTCGAGCGCACCCGTGCCGAACGCCTGGCGCAGCAGCAGCAGGCCTACGAAAAGCAGCAGGCGCAGCGCGCGCACATGGAAAAGTACATCGCCCGCTTCAAGGCTCAGGCCACCAAGGCCCGCCAGGCGCAAAGCCGGATCAAGGCCCTTGAGCGCATGGAGGAGTTGTCGGCGGCGCATGTCGATTCGCCGTTCGACTTTGTCTTCCGCGAATCGCAGAAAATTTCCAGCCCGTTGCTGAGCCTGTCCGAAGGCTGCCTTGGCTATGGCGACAAGGCCATCCTTGAAAAGGTCAAGCTGCAGCTCACCCCGGGTGCTCGTATTGGCCTGCTCGGCCCCAACGGCGCCGGCAAGTCCACCCTGATCAAGAACCTCGCCGGTGAGCTGGAGCCTTTGTCGGGCCGTTTGGTCCGTGGCGAAAACCTCGCGGTAGGCTACTTCGCCCAGCACCAGCTGGACTCGCTGGATGACAAGGCCAGCCCGCTGCTGCACCTGCAGCGCATCGCCCCCACCGAGCGTGAGCAGACCCTGCGCGACTTCCTTGGCGGCTTCGACTTCCATGGCGCCCGTTGCGACGAGCCAGTGGTGAACTTCTCCGGTGGTGAAAAGGCCCGCCTGGCGTTGGCGCTGATCGCCTGGGAGCGGCCAAACCTGCTGCTGCTTGACGAACCGACCAACCACCTCGACCTGGAAATGCGCCTGGCGCTGACCATGGCCCTGCAGGAGTTTGCCGGTGCCGTGGTGGTGGTGTCCCACGACCGGCATTTGCTCAAGAGCACCACCGACGACTTCCTGCTGGTGGCCGACGGCAAGGTCGATACCTTCGACGGTGACCTGGAAGATTACAGCCGCTGGCTGGTTGAGTACCGCCAGCGCAGCGCGCCGGCCAGTACCGCCCCGGTCAACCCGGACAAGACCGACAAGAAAGCCCAGCGTCAGGCTGCCGCAGCCTTGCGCCAGCAACTGGCACCGCACAAGAAGGCAGCCGACAAGCTGGAAACCGAGCTCAACCAGGTGCACGTGCAACTGGCCGAGATCGAGACCGCGCTGGGTGATGGTGGCCTCTACGAAGCGGCGCGCAAGGACGAATTGCGTGACCTGCTGGCGCGCCAGACCAAGCTCAAGCAACGCGAAGGTGAGCTGGAAGAGGCCTGGATGGAAGCGCTGGAAACCCTCGAAAGCATGCAGGCCGAGCTCGAGGCGTTGTCCTGATGGAAGAACTGCGGTCGCTGCTGCCAGGACAATGGATGGACACCTTCTGGCTGGGCTTGCAGATTCTGTTGATCCTGGTGGCAGCCTTCCTCCTGCAGCGCATCGTTGCTCGCGGGTTGAGCCGCCTGGGCCAGCGTTACCCGCTGCCGCCAGAACTGCTGGTCCCGGTGCGTGGCGGCCTGCGCTGGCTGATAATGGGCAGCGCACTGCTGTTCGTGCTGGAGCGCCTGGGTGTTTCGGCGACCGTGCTGTGGACGGCATTGTCCGGCTTTGTCGCGGTGGCGGCGGTGGCGTTTTTCGCCATGTGGAGCGTGCTGTCCAACCTGCTGTGCGCGGTGCTGATCTTCACGGTCGGGCCGTTTCGCATCGGTGATGTGGTCGAACTGGTCGACACCCTGGACAAGCCGGGCGTGAAAGGCCGGGTGATCGCCATCAACCTGCTGTTTACCACCCTGCTGGAAATGCCCGAAGCGGGTGGGGCCTTGGTGCAGGTGCCCAATAGCCAGTTCTTCCAGAAGTCGGTGCGGCGCTGGCGCGGGGCTGAGGTGCAGACGATGCACAAAGAGCCGGCTGGCGAAGCGGACTGAACCTGTACTTGTGGAGCGTGCTTGCCCGCGAAGAGGTCGGTACAGGCGATAGAAATCCATCAAAAATCGCTGGTTATTTTTTCACCAAAACCTTAGCTTAACGTTTTGCAACAAATGTTCGAGCGAGGTGTGTGATGTCGATGGAAGTATGGTTGGGCTTCTTTGCCGCCTGTTGGGTGATCAGCCTTTCACCCGGTGCCGGGGCGATTGCCTCGATGTCCAGTGGCCTGCAATATGGTTTCTGGCGTGGTTACTGGAATGCCCTGGGCCTGCAGCTAGGCCTGATCCTGCAGATCGCCATCATCGCTGCCGGCGTCGGTGCCATCCTGGCTGCCTCGGCCACGGCGTTTCAGGTCATCAAATGGTTTGGCGTCGCCTACCTGGTGTACCTGGCGTACAAGCAGTGGCGTGCCTTGCCGATGGACATGACCGATGAATCCGGCGTGCGCCCGATCGGCAAACCGCTGAGCCTGGTCTTCCGTGGCTTCTTGGTCAACGTCAGCAACCCCAAGGCGCTGGTTTTCATGCTGGCGGTGCTGCCGCAGTTCCTCAACCCGCATGCGCCGCTGCTGCCGCAGTATGTGGCGATCACCGTGACCATGGTCTCGGTCGACTTGCTGGTGATGGCGGGGTACACCGGGTTGGCTTCGCGGGTGCTGCGCATGCTGCGGACGCCCAAACAGCAGAAGCGCCTGAACCGCACCTTTGCCGGGTTGTTCATTGGTGCGGCGACCTTCCTTGCCACCCTGCGCCGCGCGCCAATCTGATCGGGCCACGGGGCTGCCTTGCAGCCCACCGCGATACAAGGCCGCTGCTACAGCGGCCTTTATTGTTTCTGCTTGTCCACCAAGCCCTTGAGCAAATCGATCGGCAGCGGGAAGACAATGGTCGAGCTCTTGTCCCCGGCAATCGTCCCCAGCGTCTGCATGTAGCGCAACTGCATCGCCCCCGGCTCCTTGCTCAACATCTGCGCTGCCTGCATCAGTTTTTCCGACGCTTGCAGTTCGCCTTCGGCATGGATCACCTTGGCCCGCCGTTCGCGCTCGGCTTCGGCCTGGCGGGCGATGGCGCGTACCATCGACTCGTTGAGGTCGACGTGCTTGATCTCGACATTGGCCACCTTGATGCCCCAGGCGTCTGTCTGAGCATCCAGCACCTGACGGATGTCCAGGTTCAACTGCTCGCGCTCGGCCAGTAGCTCATCCAATTCATGTTTGCCCAGTACCGCACGCAGTGTGGTCTGGGCCAACTGGCTGGTCGCTACCAAAAAGTCCTCGACCTGGATGATCGCTTTCTGGGGGTCGAGCACGCGAAAGTACAACACCGCGTTGACCTTGACCGAGACGTTGTCGCGGGTGATCACGTCCTGCGGCGGCACATCCAGCACCACCGTGCGCAGGTCGACCCGCACCATTTGCTGGATCACCGGGATCAGCAGGATCAGCCCCGGCCCCTTGACCTGCCAGAAGCGCCCCAGCTGGAACACTACACCGCGTTCGTATTCGCGCAGGATGCGAAACGCCGACAGCAACAGCATCACCAGCACGATCAGCACGGCGCCGAAACCCATTTGCATGAACATGGTCATTCTCCTTGCGCGGCGGCGGCAGCGCTCACTTGCAGCATGACGCCATGGCGCGCGGTTACCCGCACGTTCTGGCCGGCTTGCAGCACTGTTGCGCACTGCGCTTGCCATTGCTCGCCCTGGGCCAGCACAAGGCCACAGAACGGATTGTCTGGCATTACCTGGGTAACGGTGACCAGGCTGCCGACCAGGCCGGCGTCCCCGCTGACCAGTGCCCGTCGGCGGGCCTTGAGGGCCATGCCTAGTACGCCGCCGATCAGTAATGCCGAGAGCAGTACCAGGGTGCCGATCAAGGCCAGCGGGATGCCAAAACCGGGGGCGTCTGTATCGATCAGGATCAATGCGCCGACCACGAAGGCAACGATGCCGCCAAAGCCGACCACGCCGAAACTGGGCAAGAAGGCTTCGGCGATCATGAAGGCAATGCCGAGCAGGATAAGTGCCACGCCGGCGAAACTCACCGGCAATAGCTGCAGGGCGTACAGCGCCATCAGCAGGCAGACGCCGCCGACTACGCCGCCCACCGCAGAGCCAGGGTTCATGAATTCGAACAGCAGGCCGTACACGCCAATCATGATCAGGATCAGCGCCACGCTGGGATTGGTGATCACCGCCAGTACCCGTGTGCGCCAGTCCGGCAGGTGTTCTACCAGGCTTGCGTCTGTGGTGTGCAGTTGCTGAGGCTGGCCGGCGACCATGAACGTTTTGCCGTCGAGTTTGCGCAACAGGTCGGGCAGGTCATCGGCAACCTGGTCGATCACGTTCAGCCGCAACGCCTCGCTGGCCGACAGGCTGACGGCCTCGCGCACAGCCTTCTCCGCCCACTCGGCATTGCGCCCTCGCAGCTGGGCAAGGCCGCGGATGTAGGCCGCGGCATCATTGACCTGCTTGCGTGCCAGGGTTTCCTCTTCGCCGTTTTTGCCCTTGTCGTCCTTGCCCGGGCCTGGCGGACCGCCGATTTGCACCGGTGTGGCGGCGCCCAGGTTGGTGCCAGGAGCCATCGCGGCGACGTGGCTGGCGTAGAGAATGTAAGTACCCGCGCTGGCGGCTCGGGCTCCACTGGGTGCGACGTAGGTGGCGACCGGCACGGGGCTGGCGAGAATCGCCTTGATCATCTGGCGCATGGCGCTGTCCAGCCCGCCAGGGGTATCCATGCGGATAACCACCAGTTGCGCGCGCTGCGCCTGAGCCTGAGCGAGGCTGCGCACCAGGTAGTCGGCGCTGGCCGGGCCGATGGCGTCATCGATGCCCAGCACCCACACTGCACCAGGCGCTGCCTGGCCACCTGGCGTGATGCCAAGCAACAACAGCAGCAACACCCAGCACCAGCTGCGGGCGATCACCTGTCGTCACCTCGTTTGCCTGTATTACACAAGTTTAGCCCTGCCTGCCGCGGCCCGGCCTAAAATTGGAGATTGGGGGGCGAAACCGGAGGTGCATCATGCGTATGGCAAAGACCCTGCAGGCCCGCCTGGACAAGGCCAACTGCGACTACGACATCATTCCCCACCCACATTCGGCCACCAGCCTGGAGTCGGCCCGCACGGCCGGCGTGCCCGCCGAGCGGGTCGCCAAGTCGGTGATGCTCGATGACCGTCATGGCAACTACATCATGGCCGTGCTGCCGGCCAACCGGCATCTGGACATGAGCAAGGTTCGCATGTCCGGGGCTTGGCAACTGACCCGTGAAAGTGGCCTGCCAAGCTTGTTCAATGACTGCGAGCGCGGCGCAGTGCCGGCCCTTGGCGATGCTTACCAGATAAAAATGCTGCTCGACCCGAGCCTAACCCGCCAGGGTGATGTCTACCTGGAGGCGGGTGATCACGATCACTTGATCCACATGAGCATGGAGCAGT
Organism: Pseudomonas sp. NBRC 111132; assembly: GCF_001320565.1. NCBI lineage: Bacteria > Pseudomonadati > Pseudomonadota > Gammaproteobacteria > Pseudomonadales > Pseudomonadaceae > Pseudomonas > Pseudomonas sp. NBRC 111132. The sequence continues at coordinate 113,626 of NZ_BCBI01000005.1, read as the reverse complement.
ACATGAAGCTGGTGCCGCACGCCGAAGTGCGCGAGCTGTGCTGATGTTTTCACACCACTGCCAGGCGGGCGTCGTGGACGGCCTACCTGGCGCTTAGGAGGAACCATGGAAGCGCCGACCCATCCCTTTGCCGACCTGTTCAAGCAGTTGGGCTTGCCCGACGATCCCAAGAGCATCGATCAGTTCATCACCAGCCATTCGCCGCTGAAGAATGAAACCAAGCTGGTGGATGCGCCGTTCTGGACCGACTCTCAGCGTGCTTTTCTCAAGGAGAGCATCATTGAAGATGCCGATTGGGCGGTGCCGTTCGATCAACTCAACGAAGCGTTGCGCCGCCCCCGAAAATAAAGCGCCGAGCGGCACCTGACGAGTGATCGGCCGTTGCTATGCTCAGGAAAACAATAAGGGGATAGCGCGATGAAAGATCCCTACGCACCAGGTTTCTGGTGTTCCGTGACGATCCTGGGCACCCTGACGGCCAGTTACTTCTATGGCATCAGGCAGACGCAACAGATGAACCAGGCGGTGCATTTCCTGTATGCCGCTGCCGCAGTCACCGTGGCGGTTGTACTGGTGGCGCTGACCTGGATCGCCTGGCAGCAGTTGCACCTGAACAAGCGCGAAGTGATCCAGGGGCGAACGTTGCTGACCATCTGGAACACCAAGGTGGCGCTGCGCCGCGTCGAAACCGTATTCGACCGGTATTTCTGGGGCAGCTACTGGCATTCGGGGCGCACCTTCGAAGAAGTCATGGGCGAGCTCAAGGGCACACCGCTGGAGCAGAGCCTGGATGCGCTGAAGCGCCAGTGCCGGGTGCTCGATCGCGAAATCCATGACCATCATCACCACTGGCTGGCCAACGCCCGCGACCTGTCCAGCGTGGCCCAGGCCATGGCCCGTGAGCGCTACCAGCTGGACCTGGGCGAACCCACGCACAGCGGCCACGGCAATACGGCAGTACTGAACCGTGACCTGGAAGTGCTGGTGTACACCTGGTCGGCGCGCCTGCGCAGCTTTGACCATCAGCTGGACGAGCTGGAGCGCGCCTACCATTGAAGGGGCTCACTCGCCGCGGATGTACTGTTCCATTTGTTGAATCAGGCTGGCCTGTTCGGCGATGGTTTCCTTCACCAGGTCGCCGATCGACAGCAGGCCGAGCAGTTTGCCGTTGTCGACCACCGGCAGGTGACGCAGGTGACGGTCGGTCATCAGGTTCATGCAGAAGTCGAGCTTTTGCTTGGGCTCCACGGTGACCACCGGTGCACTCATGATTTCGCGCACCGGTGTGGCGGCGGAAGAGCGGCCTTTGAGTACGAGTTTGCGCGCATAGTCCCGTTCACTGACGATACCCACCACTTGGTTGCCCTCGACCACGGGCAGCGCACCGACGTTTTTCTCCGCCAGCATTTTCAGGGCGTCGAGCACCGAGTCATCCGGGCCGATGGTGTAAACGGTCTGGTGCTGGGACTTGGTCTTGAGGATTTGTTCGACGGTCTTCATACGGGCCTCTGCGGGTGAAAAAAGCGCTGTCTCGGTGTAACTAAAGCATCCGGTACGGCGCTCTGCACGGCAATGCAGGAAACGGCATGGAGTCGATTGAAAAACGTCATGGGTGTTTGCCTGGGCCGGCCTCCTCGTGGCTTTAGCCGCGAAGAGGCCGGTACTGCCAATCAAAGCTTCGGCATTTGCCCGAGCCGTGCCACCATCTCGCTCACTACCTGCAGGTCCAGCATGAACTGGTCCACGGTCTTGAACTCGTTGTCGTTGTGCCCGGTGTATTTCACGTCCGGCATGGCCAGGCCGAACTGTACGCCATTGGGCAAGTCGTGCACCGAGGTCGCGCCGGCCGAGGTGCCGAACTCATGCTTCATGCCCAGGTTCTCGGAGGCCACAGAAAGCAAAGCTTTCACCCATTCGCCTTCGGGGTTGCGGTACATCGGTTCGTCCAGGCTATAGTCGAACGCCACCGATGTGTGGCTTTGCCGGGTCCACTTGCCCAGTTTGTCGGCCAGTTCATCCTTGATCGTGGCAATGGGTTTGCCTTTGGGGATGCGCAGGTTCACCGCCAGTTTCAGGCCCTTGTCATCCACGCCGACAAAGGTCAGCGAGGCGGTCAGTGGGCCCATGAACGGGTCCTTGAAGGCCACGCCGAGCTTGTTGCCAAGGTAGTCCAGGCCCCAGTTGTCGGCCGCGTAGCGGGCCGCATCGGTGAACTGGTTGTGCTTGAGTGGTACCTGCTGGCCAAGGCCGTTGATGAAGTCGAGCATGCGAGCAACCGGGTTCACCCCGGACTCCGGCTCCGAAGAGTGGGCGGAAACACCGGTCACGGTGAGCAACACCTGTTTGCCGTCGGCCTTGGCATCGATGCTGAAGTCGCTTCCGTGCTGCTTCACATACTTGCTGCCGGCTTGCTGCAGGTGTTTGGCCAGCTGTGCCGGGTTGTCGGACACCAGGGTCGCCACCGATGTGGTCGGGATCTGGTTGGTGGCCAGGCCACCGGTCAGGTTGACGATTTCGGCACCCTTGCCCGTGGCCGGGCGCTTGCTGAAGCTGGCCATGACCGTGCCGTAGCCTTTTTCGGCGATGACCACTGGGTAGCCGCCGTCGAGGGCCAGGTTGTAGTCAGGTGTAGGGTTGCGCTCGAAATAGTAGGGGATGGCATCACCGCTGGTTTCTTCGGTGGTGTCGATCAGCAGCTTGAACTGCCGGGCGAGCGGCAAGTTTTCATCCTTGGCTACCTTCAGTGCATACATCGCCACCACGATGCCGTTCTTGTCGTCTTCGGTGCCGCGGCCGTACATGCGGTCACCGACCAGGGTGACCTTGAACGGGTCCAAGCGCGTACCGTCGGCCAGCTTCCAGTTGTCCGGGTTGACCGGTACCACGTCGGCGTGGGCATGGATGCCGATCACTTCCTTGCCGCTACCCAGCGAAATTTCGTACACCCGGTTGTCGATGTTGCGGAAGGCCAGGCCGAAGCTGTCGGCCAGGGCCTTGATCTTGTCGGCGATCTTGAGGAACTCAGGGTTTTCGTACTGCGGCGTACCCTCGACGTTGAAGGTGGGAATGGCCACCAGTTCGCGCAGGGTTTCGGTTGCAGCCTTGCCGTACTTGATGCGGGTATACAGGCCGAGCAGGCGGTTGATTTCGTCCTGTTGCTCGGCGGCCAATGGTGTGTTGGCCAGGTAGGCGTCGAGGGTTGCCTCGAGGTTATCGGCCTTGGCCAAGTCGCTGCCTTTGAGCTTGCCGAGGAACTGCTTGAAGTCGCTTGGGTCGCTGCCGTCGAAGGCTTTGACGATGGCAGCGGACTGCTGCTGGGTGAGGTTGGCCTGGGCTGGCTGAGTGAACAAGCCGATGCTGGCCAGCAGCAGGGTGGTGGCGGTGAGTTTTTTCAGGTGCATGGTTGCGCGCATTCCTTCGCCAATCATTGTTATGGGTTACCCGTCCGGAAACGGGAAGACGCCCACGCTAACACCAATGACCCGTGGCACGGGAGTACCAGAAACGCGACTTGTCGCACAAACGAAAAAGCCCCGGGCTCAGGCCCAGGGCTTTTTTGATATGGCGCACTCGGCGGGATTCGAACCCACGACCCCTGCCTTCGGAGGGCAGTACTCTATCCAGCTGAGCTACGAGTGCAACGCGCACGCATGATACCCATCTGAATCGGTGACGTCCATCGCCTTGATCTGTAGCTGTTTTTACCTTGTTGGTTGTGCAGATCCCTACAGGCCGGATGCATGCCGACATCTCAGAGGGCGATCAACTCGGGCCTCAGGCCCTCTACACGGCGTGACGGTGGCGGCAGGTAGCCGCCGTCGCCGGTGATCTGGTGCAGCACCTTTTCGCGCAGGCCGTGCAGCGCTACGCCGGAGCGCAAGCGCGGGTGCGGCAGGTCTATGCCCACCACCGATTTGATGCGACCCGGCCGTGGCTCCAGCACCACAACCCGATCCGCCAGGTACGTCGCCTCTTCGGCATCGTGGGTCACCAGCAAGGTGGTGATGCCCGCCCGCTCGCGAATGGCCAGCAATTCGTCCTGCAGTTGCTGGCGGGTCAGCGCATCCAGTGCGCCGAACGGCTCGTCAAGCAGCAGGATGCGCGGGCTGGCTACCAGGCCACGGGCTATCGCCACACGCTGGGCCATACCACCGGACAGCTGGTGTGGATAGGCCGACTCGAAGCCGACCAGCCCCACCAGTTGTACGAATTCATGTACCCGCCGGGCGCGCTCACCTTGGGTGAGCGACTCGTTGGCCAGGCCCAGCGCAATGTTCTGTTCCACGTTCAACCAGGGAAACAGCCGATGCTCCTGGAACACGATGCCACGTTCGCCACCAATACCGCTGACGGCGTGGCCGTCGATGCGAATGCTGCCGCTGTAGTCGGTATCCAACCCCACCAGCAGGCGCAGCAGGGTGGACTTGCCGCAGCCGGAAGCGCCGACGATGGCGATGAACTCGCCCTGGTTGATCGAAAGGTTGAAGTTGCGGATGGCCTCGAGCGGTTGGCCATCGACGCTGAACACTTTGCCCACCCCTTCGAAACTGACCAGGGGCGGGGTTGCGTCGGGCTGGTTGGCCGCGTGCAGGTGCGAAGTGTTGAAGGCGTTCATGCGGTTCTCCAGCGCGTGGCGCGCGATTCAAGGCGTTGTCCAAGGGTGCCGAGCAGGGCGCCGACCAGGCCGATCAACAGCATGGCGGCCATCACCTGGTCCATACGGAACAGCTGCTGGGCACCGATCATCAGGCTGGCGATGCCGCCGTCCGAGGGCATGAAGTATTCGGCACCGATGGTGCCCAGCCAGGCATAGATCAGCGACAGGCGCAGGCCCGCGAAAATGCCCGGGGCCGCACCGGGCAGTACCAGCAGGCGCAAGCGTTGCCACAGACCCAGACGCAGGGTGCGGGCGGCTTCGCCCAACTGTGGTGAGAGGCCGGCGATACCGCGCTGGGTAGCGATCAGCAACGGGAAGAACGCGGCCAGCCCGACGAATACATGCTTGGCCCCTTCGCCCAGGCCGAACCAGGCGGTGAGCAGCGGCACCCAGGCGAACAGCGCCACCTGGCGCAAGGCTGTCAGGCTCGGCCCGAACAGGCGCTCGGCATTACGGGACAGCCCTAGCACCAAGCCGGCCAGCAGGCCTGCGCCGCCACCCAGCAGCAAGCCGGTCAGGGTGCGTTGCAGGCTGAGCAGCAAGGCTTGTGGTAGCGAACCATCAGCCAGGCCGACCAGCAGCGTGCGCAGTACCTCCAGTGGCGAGGTCAAGATATTCGGGTCGACCCAGCCGAAGCTGCTGCTGGCCTGCCACAGCGCCAGTATCGCCAAGGGAAGCAGCAGGCTTTGCCAGCCACGCGGCACAGCACCGCGCTGGTGTTCCCCGGTGGCCGGTTGCGGCCAGTAAAGCAGGCGATGTTCCAGGGCCGAAAAACTGCGCTCCAGCACGGCACCGACCAGGCCGATCACCAGGATGCACAGCAGCACCAGGTCGAGCATGAACAGCTGCCGCCCCCAGACCATCAGGTAACCGATCCCCTCGCTGGAAGCCAGCAACTCGACCGCCAGCAGTGAGGTCCAGCCGGTGGCCAGTGCCAGGCGTACGCCAGTCAGAAAGGCGGGCAGGGCCGCCGGTAGCAACAGGCGCAGAAACAGCAGATGGCGAGGCAGGCGTAGCGCCGCGGCGGCCTCGCGCAGCTTGGGCTGGGCATCGCGCACACCGACCAGCGTGTGCAAGGTGATGGGGACCACCACGGCTTTCACCAGCACCACCAGCTTGAGCAACTCGCCGATGCCGAAGAACAGCATGAACAACGGGATCCAGGCCAGGGTCGGAATCTGCGCCAGCGCCACGAAGGTTGGCAGCACCAATGTCTGCGCCTGACGCGAAGCGCCCAGCCATACACCCAGCAGCAAGCCGCTGCCGATACCTACCGCCAGCCCCCAGAACAACCGCTGCAAGCTTATCCACAGGTGTCCCCAAAGCTCGCCGGCGCCAAACTCCAGCGCGCTTTGCCACACCAGCGCTGGTGCCGGCAGTATCTGCTCGCTCATCCAGTGCTGCCGGCTGGCCACCTCCCATAGCAGCGCAATCAGCACAGGCAGCAACCACGGCAGAACCCGCTGCACAGAGAGAATGCGGTCCCTGTGGGAGCGGCCTTGCGCCGCGAATGGGCCGCGTAGCGGCCCCCCCCGATTCCTGCTCAGCACTCCATTCATAGGCCATTTCCCGAAGCGTTGTTAAGTTATTCACTTATGGAATTAAAAATTAACTTAATCAGCATTCAAGAGATAAGAGCATGCGTCCTCTGCATGGGGAAGCCCCTTGCCGTTGCGTTTTCCTCATATTTTCCATGCGTTTTCCGCAAGCCCCGCTCAGGCCCGCATGCAGCCTGATTTATGCCTTTCAGTTACTAAAAAATGAAGTTTTGATCTTTGTGGGTTCTAACCAGACCTGCCTAGCTTCTGGCCAAAGCGCCGGCCATCGCCGGTGGCAGCCTGCCAAGGAGCCTTGCCATGAAAACCCCGTTGCGTCACCTGATTACCGCCCTTGGGCTGGCGTTCACCCTAAGTGCCCACGCGGCTGAACCGGCCAGGCCAGCAAGCATCCGCATCGCCGTCCCCGACCTGAGCGCCGGCAGCAAGCCCAGCGCCGGTGGTGTGGTCGATGTACTGCGTGACCAGCAATTGCTGGAGAAGGAATTCGCCAAGGACGGCATCCGCATCGACTGGCGCTTTTTCAAGGGTGCCGGGCCGGTGGTGAACGAGGCATTGGCCAACGGCCAGGCTGATTTCGCGTACCTCGGCGACCTGGCGGCAATCGTCGGCAAGGCCAATGGCCTGGATACCCGCGTGCTGTCGGCGGGCGTGCGCGGGGTGAAGAGCTACCTGGGCGTGGTACCGGGCTCTGGCATCAAGACCCTGCACGACCTCAAGGGCAAGCGTGTGGCGGTGTTCCGCGGCACTGCCAACCAGTTGTCGTTCGCCAGCGCCCTGGCCAGCCAGGGGCTGAGCGAGCGTGAGCTGAAGGTGATAAACCTCGATTTCAACGCCGCCAACGCTGCGCTGGCGGCCAAGCAGATCGATGCCACCTGGGGCCTGTCCAACCTGCTATCGCTGCGTGAGCGCGGGCTGGTCGAGCTACCGGTCAATTCGCGTGACCTCGAAGGCGCCGGCAGCACCCAGGCAGTGCTGCTGGGCACCGGCGATTTCATCCGTCAATACCCCGAGCTGGTGCAGCGCCTGGTCAATGCCCAGGAGCAGGCCAGTGCCTGGCTGCGCGACGAACACAACCGTCAGGCCTACATCGATCTGGTGGCCAGCAACGCCAATTGGCCGCGCAGCATCCTCAGCGATGACCTGGCCAAGGAAGACCTCGCCCACTACTTCGACCCACGCCTGGACGCCGGATTCGTCGGCCAACTGCAGCAAGGCGTCGACCTGGCTGCCAAGGAGCGTTTGATTCGCCGTGGCTTCCAGGTGGCCGACTGGATCGAACCGCGTTTCCTCGATGCTGCGCTGAAACAGGAGCAGGCCGTGCAGGCCGCCCGCTGAACCTTCAAAAACCCCGACAATGACCGCAAGGACCACGACCATGAGCAATGCTGCCCTGGCCACCGCGCCACAAGCCCTTGAACTCGACATTCACCCGGTTGCCGGCCGTATCGGCGCCGAAATCCGCGGGGTAAGACTGTCCGCCGACCTCGACGCAGCTACCGTCGAGGCTATTCAGGCGGCCCTGGTACAACACAAAGTGATCTTCTTCCGTGAGCAGACCCACCTGGATGACCAGAGCCAGGAAGGTTTTGCCAAACTGCTCGGCGAGCCGGTGGCCCACCCGACCGTACCGGTGGTCGATGGCACCAGCTACCTGCTGCAACTGGATGGCGCCGAAGGTCAGCGAGCCAACTCCTGGCACACCGACGTGACCTTCGTCGATGCCTACCCCAAAGCCTCGATCCTGCGCAGCGTGGTGGCGCCGGCATCCGGTGGCGATACCGTGTGGGCCAACACGGCTGCGGCCTACCAGGAATTGCCTGAGCCGCTGCGCGAGCTGGCCGACAAGCTGTGGGCGGTGCACAGCAACGAATACGACTACGCCAGCATCAAGCCAGATGTAGACCCGGCCAAGCTTGAGCGTTATCGCAAGGTATTCACATCGACCGTGTACGAAACCGAGCACCCGGTGGTACGCGTGCATCCGATCAGTGGTGAGCGGGCACTGCAATTGGGGCACTTCGTTAAACGCATCAAGGGCTATTCGCTGGCAGATTCGCAGCACCTGTTCGCTGTGCTGCAAGGGCATGTGACGCGCCTGGAGAACACTGTGCGCTGGCGCTGGCAGGTGGGGGATGTGGCGATTTGGGATAACCGCGCGACGCAGCATTATGCGGTGGATGATTATGGGACCCAGCCGCGGGTTGTGCGCCGGGTGACATTGGCGGGAGAAGTGCCGGTGGGTGTGGATGGTCAACTGAGCCGGACTACGCGTAAAGGTTGAGAGTGCCGGGGCCGCTTTGCGGCCCTGTCGCGACACAAGGCCGCTTCCACAAAAGCACGGCGCACGCCGAGCCAATGTGTAGCGGCCTTGTGTTGCGATCCGGGGGCGAAGCCCCCAGCTACATCTCGGTATCACAGGCAATCAACTGCCTCACCAGCCCTTGCGCCAACGGCGACAAGCCATACCCCACCCGGCTCACCACTCCATAGCGTGTATGGCACGCTTCTTCCTGCTCCGGCGTCAGGTCCGCCAGCTGCAACTTCACCAGCCCGCCGTCGCGTTGATAAGGCCGCAAATTGGCATTGCAGGCAATGCCGATGGTGTCCGAGTGCATCACCACATTCAGCAGCGCGTACCCATGCTCGCACTCCACCGCAGGCAAGAAGTCCTGCCGCCCACTAAGGTCACTGAGGATCTTGCGGATATTCGGCGGGCGAAAAGTGGTGGCCATCGGATAGTCGAACAGGTCTCGTGCCAGCACGCTCTGCCGCTTGGTCAGCGGGTGCCCGGCGCGGCAGCAAAAATGCCAGCGTTGCGGCGTCAGCTTGTGCACTTGGTAATCCGGGTCAGACTCGAACTGGCGGGTGTCGGCAACGAAAAACTCGATCTCCTCGGCTACCAGCTTGCGGTTCAGCGCCTGCCAGTTGTCCACCTGGAAGCAGGTGCGCGCCGCCGGGAATTCGGCCACGAAGCGCGCCACCGCACGCGGCACCAAACCACCGGCTGGCGCGGGGCCGGAGCCAAAGCGCACCACCCCGGTGGTTGCGCCGTTGAATTGGTGATTTTCGTTGACCAGGTTGTGCGCCCCATGCACCAGCCGCCGCGAATGCTCCAGCACCAGCAACCCCTGGCGGGTTGGCGCCAGTTCCTTGCTGGCGCGGTCCACCAGGCGGCAGCCGATGTTGTGCTCCAGGGTCTGGATGCTGCGGCTGAAAGCCGATTGCGACAGGTTAACCGCCGCCGCTGCCGCCACGAAACTGCGGTGCTCGACAAGGGCAATGTAGTGGCGCAGTTGACGCAGATCGATATGCATTTTCTACATTAAAACCTTCGGTCAAATGCAATTGCTGACAAGGGTGAGTCCCCTTATAAAGGGTGTTACTTATTCCACTAAATATGAATTACAAATATTTATATCACTTAAAAGAATATAAGCCCGTCTGACCGCGACTCGGTTCCGCCAACGGAAATGCTCGCCAGGGCCCATGCCTCAAGGAGCATTTGCATGTCCGGACTTTCCCGTTGGCCTGCGCGCGCGTCGCGTTTCACCTTGCAACCCTTGGCCGCTGGCGTGCTGCTGGCGGCGTCCTCCGGAAGCTTTGCCGAAGCGCCGGTCAGTGCCACCCCGGCGGTGGAACAGGAAGCCAAGCTCGGCACCGTCACGGTCAATGCTCGTCGCCGGGAAGAAACCGCGCAAAGCGTGCCCACGCCGATCAGCGTGTTGGACAGCGAAACCCTGGAAACTCAGCGCATCTACCGCGTGCAGGATTTGCAACAGTTGGTGCCCAGCACCAACGTCGCTTATGTGCATGCGCGCCAGTCGAGCATCTCGATCCGTGGCCTGGGTAACAACCCGGCCAGCGACGGCTTGGAAGGCAGCGTTGGTATCTACCTGGACAACGTCTACCTCGGCCGCCCCGGCATGGCGGTATTCGACCTGCTGGATGTCGAGCAGCTGGAAGTGCTGCGCGGGCCGCAGGGCACGTTGTTCGGCAAGAACACCACCGCTGGTGTGCTGAACATCACCACGCGCAAGCCCACCTTCCACCGCGAAGGCAGCATCCAGCAGTCGTTCGGCGAAGACGGCTACCTGCAAACCCAGGGCAGTTTCTCGGGGCCGATCAGCGAGACGCTGGCCGGGCGCATCAGCGCCTATCGCACCGAAGACGATGGCTATGTGAAGAACATCCACAACGGTGACGACCTCAACGGCGGCAAGCGCCAGGGCTTTCGCACCCAACTGCTGTTCAAGCCCAGCGACACCTTCAACCTGCGCTGGATAGGCGAGTACAACGAAGAAGACTCCAACAACGGCATCCTCAGCCTGTACAGCACCGGGCCGACCATCAATGGCGTCAACCGCTACGAAAGCCTGGCCGCCCAGGCGGGCGCGACGCTGGTGTCGGGCAAGGACCGCAAGGTCAATTTCGACGCCGACCAGCAGGTGACGGTGTTCCAGGGCGGCACTTCGGTGGAGGCCAACTGGACCTTGCCCAACGACTTCACCCTGACTTCGATCACCGCCTACCGCTGGTGGGACTTCACCCCGCGCAACGACGACGGCCTGAACGTGCCGGTGTTCTACAGTGCCGGTGTATCGGTGCGTGACAAGCAGTACTCGCAGGAAATCCGCCTGGCATCGCCCACCGGTGGTGCATTCGACTATGTGCTGGGTGCCTACTACTTCAAGCAGGACCTGGACAACAAGTCCTTCACCTATTACGGGCCGCAGGCGGATATCTGGAACCTGACCCCGGCCGGTGCGCTGAACAACGTCAACACAATTGGTGATGGGCACATCGATACCGACAGCTACGCGCTGTTCGCCCAGGGCACCTGGCATGTCACCGATCGCCTGGACTTCACCGCCGGTATTCGCGGAACCTACGAAGAAAAGAGCGCCTGGGTGACTCGCGATGCGCCCAGCGGCGGTGCCGCGGTAGATGGGGCCGCTGCCGCTGCGCGCCAGGCCCGGATAGGTGCCTATGATTCGGGCGACCTCAACCAATACAGCTTCAGCCCTTCCGGCCTGTTGGGCCTGAGCTACCGCTTCAGCGAGCAACTGCTGGGCTACGCCACCCTGACTCACGGTGAGAAATCTGGCGGTGTAAACCTGACTGTAGGCGCCGCGCCACGGCTGGGCACCGATTCGCTGCTGGTGGGCACCGAGCGGGTCAACAACGCCGAACTGGGCTTGAAAAGCACCTTGTTCGACGGCCGCCTGCAACTCAACAGCAATCTGTTCTGGGCTGAAGTGCATGGTTACCAGGCCAACGTCTACGACCAGATCAACCGCGTGCAGTACCTGGCCAACGCCGGGCGCGTGCGCTCGCGCGGCCTGGAGTTCGAGGCCACGGCGCTGCCGATTCGTGGCCTCACGGTCAACTTCAACGGTTCGTGGAACGACGTGCGCTACACCGAGTACAAGGACGCCCCATGCCCGCCGGAGGTGAGCCTGGCCAATGCCACTGCCACCTGCGATCTGTCCGGCCACCAGGTGGTCGGCGCCTCCAAGTACATCGCCAACCTCAACACCCAGTACAAGTGGCAGGCCAGCGAGCACATCGAGCCCTACGTCACCGCCAGCTACGCCTTCCGTTCGAAGGCCGTGGGCACCATTGACGATTCCGATTTCGGCCAGATCCCCAGCTACGCGCTGGTCAACCTTTCCGCCGGTGTGCGCCTGGACCAGGGCGACGGCGTGGTCGACCTGTCGCTGTGGGTGAAAAACGCCGGCGACAAAACCTACTTCACCAGCCTGTGGAACTCCGCCAACGGTGGTTATGCCGGCGTGCTCGGCACCCCACGCACCTTCGGCGCAACCGCCCGTTACGACTTCTGAGCACAAGGAGCTATGCCATGAATGCCAAGACCCAAACCCCTGCACTGCCTGAAGGCGCCTGCCTGACCGCAAAAGTCCCGGAGCGCGACGAAGCGCTGCTCGGCGACGTGGTGGTCAACCCGTACCGCCTGGCGCCGCTGACCGCGATCATCCGCGACGGCGGGCGCAGCCTGAGTGACGCGCATGTCCGTGTGCTGGGGCGCGGTGAGCGGGGCGTGGACATCGTCTATGACGTGTCCGACCGTTCGCTGTGGACCTACGGCGGTATCCCGGTATTTGGCCTGTACCCGGACCACGTCAACCAGGTGGAAGTGACCTACAAGCTCGATGGCGAGCGCATTCGCGAGCAGTACCAGATCTACGCCCCCGCCGTGCGTCTGCCCGTGGTGGCGAAGCAGACTGCTGCGTTGCCAGAGGTGGAACCGGTCAAAGTGGCGCCGGGCTTCGAAAACCGCCTGTACCTGTTCAACCATCTGCAGGGCGACATTCCGGGCGGCCGCGCCTTCAAGTGGAATGCCCTGGGTGGTGCGGCAGAATGGGATCAAGTGGGCAACAACTGGATTGCCGACACCAATGGCGATGTGCGCTGGTACCTGGATATCGAACAGATCCACGACTCCAACCGCCGCGATGGCCTTGGCGGCACCATGGGGTTCCAGCAGACCCGCGATGGCAAGCTGATCTGGGGCCAGGGCCAGACTTACTCCAAGTACGACCTGCTGGGCCGACGCATCTGGCAGCGCAGCCTGCCCGACAAGTTCGCCGACTTTTCCCATGAAATCCGCGAAACCAGCAATGGCACCTACTTGCTACGGGTTGGCACCAGCGACTACCGCCGCCCTGACGGCAAGCGCGTGCGCTCGATCCGTGACCATATCATCGAGGTCAGCGAGGCCGGGGATGTGCTCGATTTCTGGGACCTCAACCAAATCCTCGACCCCTACCGAGGCGATCTGCTGGAAACCCTCGGCAAGGCGGCGATCCAACTGCCGCCTGGGGTGCAGAAACAGGACGAGCGGTTGGCCAACGAATTGGCCGAGGGCGACTTGCCCTTTGGTGACACGCCGGGGGTGGGCACCGGGCGTAACTGGGCACACGTCAATGCCATTGATTACGACGCCGATGACGACAGCATCATCGTTTCAGCACGTCACCAGGGCGTGGTGAAGATCGGCCGTGACAAGCAGGTGAAATGGATTCTCGCCTCCCCCCAAGGCTGGCCGCAGCATTTGCGTGAGAAGGTGCTGAAACCGGTCGAAAGTGAGGGCTTCGATTGGTCGTGGACCCAGCACACCGCCTGGCTGACCGGCAAAGGCACGCTGACCGTGTTCGACAATGGCTGGGGGCGTGACTTTGCGCCGACCAAGCTGGCCGGCAACTACAGCCGGGCAGTGGAGTACCGCATCGACGAAGCCGAGGGCACGGTCGAGCAGGTGTGGGAGTACGGCAAGGCACGCGGCGACGAGTGGTACAGCCCGGTGACCTCGGTGGTGGCCTACCGGCCAGAGACCGACACCCAGTTCATCTACTCGGCTTCGGTGAACTTCCTCACCCCCGAAAAATTGACCACTACCGTGCTCAACGAGGTGCGGCGCGGGACCCAGGAGGTGTTGGTGGAACTGAAGGTACACAGCCGGCAGCCGGGCTCGGTCGGTTATCGAGCACTGGTGATCGACTTGGCCAAGGCGTTCTGATTCATCCCCTTCGGGAGGGCCGTCGGTCCTCCCATCACATTTCCTACAGTTGATTCGTCTAACCTGTACCGGCCTCTTCGCGGCGGTTCGGCGCCCTGATGAGCCCGCGACGAGGCCGGTTGCCATCATGCGGGATGATGAATTTTCCACTCGGCTGTTCAACCATTCGTTCTTTTTTTCGAACAGCCTATTGTCCAACACCCCAGCAGCCGCTTAGCATTCGTTTGAGATTTCAAACGCTCGATGCCCTGCCTTGGGCGCTTTTCAACAATCAACAATTCGGGAAGCCGACATGCAGCTCAAAGACGCTCAGTTGTTCCGCCAGCAAGCCTATATCAATGGTGAGTGGCTGGATGCGGACAACGGCCAGACCATCAAGGTGACCAACCCGGCCACCGGTGAAGTCATCGGTACCGTGCCGAAGATGGGTACCGCGGAAACCCGCCGTGCCATCGAAGCCGCCGACAAGGCCCTGCCGGCCTGGCGTGCCCTGACCGCCAAAGAGCGTTCGGCCAAGCTGCGTCGCTGGTTCGAACTGATGATCGAGAACCAGGACGACCTGGCTCGCCTGATGACCACCGAGCAAGGCAAGCCACTGGCCGAAGCCAAGGGCGAAATCGCCTACGCCGCCTCGTTCATCGAGTGGTTCGCCGAAGAAGCCAAGCGCATCTACGGTGACACCATCCCTGGCCACCAGCCAGACAAGCGCCTGATCGTCATCAAGCAGCCAATCGGTGTTACCGCGGCCATCACGCCGTGGAACTTCCCGGCCGCCATGATCACCCGTAAAGCCGGCCCGGCCCTGGCCGCTGGCTGCACCATGGTGCTCAAGCCTGCTTCGCAAACCCCTTACTCCGCCCTGGCCCTGGTAGAGCTGGCCCACCGTGCCGGTATCCCGGCTGGCGTGCTGAGCGTGGTTACCGGTAGCGCTGGTGAAGTTGGCGGCGAGCTGACCGGCAACTCCCTGGTACGCAAACTGTCCTTCACCGGCTCGACCGAAATCGGTCGCCAGCTGATGGAAGAATGTGCCAAGGACATCAAGAAGGTTTCTCTGGAGCTGGGTGGCAACGCCCCGTTCATCGTGTTCGACGACGCCGATCTGGACAAGGCGGTCGAAGGCGCGATCATCTCCAAGTACCGCAACAACGGCCAGACCTGCGTCTGCGCCAACCGTATCTACGTGCAGGACGGCGTCTACGACGCGTTCGCCCAGAAGCTGGCCGCTGCTGTGGCCAAGCTGAAGATCGGTAACGGCCTGGAAGAAGGCACCACCACTGGCCCGCTGATCGACGGCAAGGCTGTCGCCAAGGTTCAGGAACACATCGAAGACGCCGTTGGCAAAGGCGCCAAGGTGCTGTCCGGTGGCAAGCTGATCGAAGGCAACTTCTTCGAGCCGACCATTCTGGTTGACGTGCCGAAGACTGCTGCTGTCGCCAAGGAAGAGACCTTCGGCCCATTGGCGCCGCTGTTCCGCTTCAAAGACGAAGCCGAAGTCATCGCCATGTCCAACGACACCGAGTTCGGCCTGGCCTCGTACTTCTACGCCCGCGACATGAGCCGTGTGTTCCGTGTTGCCGAAGCGCTGGAATACGGCATGGTGGGTATCAACACCGGCCTGATCTCCAACGAAGTGGCGCCGTTCGGTGGCATCAAGGCTTCGGGCCTGGGCCGCGAAGGTTCCAAGTACGGTATCGAGGACTACCTCGAAATCAAATACCTGTGCATCAGCGTCTGATAGCACGGTAAAGGCTTTACCTCTGCCAGCGGGGCGCGAGAGCGACGTCTCGCTGGCCTTTTTTACATCGCAGTACCTGGTGGCCAGGGCGTTTGCGGCAGTCGATCAACGAATACTGTTCGCGAGCACTCCCAGCCCCCCCGAATAAAAGCGCCATTCCTGTCGGCGCAATGAGGGCATTATGAGCAAGACCAACGAATCCTTGATGCAACGTCGTGTAGCTGCCGTCCCACGTGGCGTTGGCCAGATCCACCCGATCTTCGTCGACACCGCGAAGAACTCGACTGTGATCGACGTTGAAGGCCGCGAACTGATCGACTTCGCCGGCGGCATCGCAGTGCTGAACACCGGCCACCTGCACCCGAAAGTGGTTGCGGCCGTGCAAGAGCAACTGACCAAGGTCAGCCACACCTGCTTCCAGGTACTGGCTTACGAACCTTACGTAGAGCTGTGCGAAAAGATCAACAAGCTGGTCCCAGGCGACTTCGACAAGAAGACCCTGCTGGTCACCACCGGCTCCGAAGCCGTTGAAAACGCCGTGAAGATCGCCCGTGCCGCCACCGGCCGCGCTGGCGTCATCGCCTTCACCGGCGGCTACCACGGCCGTACCATGATGACCCTGGGCCTGACCGGCAAGGTTGTGCCGTACTCCGCTGGCATGGGCCTGATGCCAGGCGGTATCTTCCGCGCCCTGTTCCCGAGCGAACTGCACGGTATCAGCGTTGACGACGCCATCGCTTCGGTCGAGCGCATCTTCAAGAACGACGCCGAGCCACGCGACATCGCCGCGATCATCCTCGAGCCAGTACAAGGCGAAGGCGGCTTCCTGCCAGCGCCTAAAGAGCTGATGAAGCGCCTGCGCGCCCTGTGCGACCAGCACGGCATCCTGCTGATCGCCGACGAAGTACAGACTGGCGCTGGCCGTACCGGCACCTTCTTCGCCATGGAACAGATGGGCGTTGCGCCTGACCTGACCACCTTCGCCAAATCCATCGCTGGCGGCTTCCCGCTGGCCGGTGTGTGCGGCAAGGCCGAGTACATGGACGCGATCGCTCCGGGCGGCCTGGGCGGCACCTACGCCGGTTCGCCGATCGCTTGCGCCGCGGCCCTGGCCGTGATCGAAGTGTTCGAAGAAGAAAAACTGCTGGACCGCAGCAAGGCTGTGGGTGAGCGCCTGACCACCGGCCTGCGCGAAATCCAGAAGAAGCACCCGATCATCGGCGACGTCCGTGGTCTGGGCTCGATGATCGCTGTTGAAGTCTTCGAGAAAGGCACTCTCACCCCGAACGCTGCTGCTGTTGGCCAGGTTGTTGCCAAGGCACGCGAAAAGGGTCTGATCCTGCTGTCCTGCGGCACCTACGGCAACGTTCTGCGTATCCTGGTACCGCTGACTGCCGAAGACGCACTGCTGGACAAAGGTCTGGCCATCATCGAAGAGTGCTTCGCTGAACTCGCTTGATGTGACGCGCTTCTGAAAAAACCCGCTTCGGCGGGTTTTTTTTGTGCCCAGAAAAGGCTTGGGGCGCTATGGTTAGCGGAGGATTTGCTTGGGAAGCTGCGACGGACTGTGTGTCAGGCTATTCAGGAGTAGTTGGCGATGAGCGCTGCAAACCCCACCGCACCAAACGTACTGATTGTCGAGGGCGATCCCTGGGTACGTGACATGCTCAGCGAAATGCTGCTCAGCGTGCGCTGTGACGCGCGCCTGCAGGTATGCGCCGACGGCTCGCAAGCGCTCAGTGCGTTGTCCAGTAAGCCTGACCTGATCATCGCCGCCCGCGAGCTGGCCGGTGTCGATGGCCTCGACCTGTTGCGCAAGGTGCGCGCCAAAGGGCCGGGGCTGCCGTTCATTCTCATGAGCAACCGCAGCGACAGTGCCAGTGTGCGCGAGGCATTGCCCCTGCACCCCACGGCCTACCTGAGCAAACCGTTGAACCTGGACAACCTGCGCAAGCGCCTGGAAGAGCTGCTGGTGGCCGTTGGCGAAGAGATCGCCTGCCCAATGCCGGCCTTGCAGCCGGGTGCCAGCCTGCCGGCCTACCTTGAACAGCGTCGCGCTAACGCCGATGGCGGGCCGCTGTTGGCCGATGTGCAGGTGGCTATCAAGCGCGCGCTCAACCCCCAGGGCCTGAACCTGAAGGTGCTCGAAGAGGAGGTGCGTAACGACCCGCAGGTCACGGCGGTATTGATCGCGGCGGCCAATAGCGCGGCCTTGCACCGTGAGGCGCCGGTGCAGACGTTGCTGCAAGCCCTGAACAAGCTTGGCAGCACCCAGAGCATGAACCTGATCCTGGGCATGACCCTCAAGCGCAGCGCACGCCTCAGCGACCCATTGCTGGCTGAGCACGCGGCCCGTTACTGGGACCTGTCGCTGCATACGGCGGAATATGGCCGCACCCTGGCGCGTCTGCTCGAGCTGGACGAAGGGCGTTGTTACTGCGCGGGCTTGCTGCATTGCCTGGGTGACCTGGCGGTGTTGCGCTGCCTGCAGGAGTGGCGGCTGGCCGGAGGGGACTTGGACGAGCGCAATGTGCAGCAGTCGCTGGATGAGTTTGGTGCGGCGTTCGGTTCGGCGCTGCGTACCCGTTGGCGGCTGCCGCTGGCCTTGCGCGAATTGATCGCGGCGATCTACCAGTTGGGCGGCGGCGTGTATTCGCGGGAGATCCTGGCCATGAGCCTGGCAGGGCAGCTGTCGCGGCTGCCGGCTGAGCAGGGGCTGGAGAAAGTAGCCAGCGGCAAGACCGCACGCTTGCTCAAGCTGGGCTTGCCGGAGCTGAACCGGCTGCGCAAGGTGGAAAACCCCGAGGTCAAACCGCAGGAAGAGCCGCCGGTGTAGCCCCTGTAGGAGCGGGCGAGCCGGTGCCATCCTGCACGTTGCCTGATCAGCCGCGGACTATCTGGTTCTTGCCTTGCCGCTTGGCTTGGTACATCGCCGCATCGGCTCGGGCATACAGGCTATCCAGCGTTACATCCTCTTCGGTCAGCCCGGTCAGCCCCTGGCTCACCGTCACCCCGTAGGTCTGCTGCCCATGGCTGAAGCTCAAGCGCTGAATCTGCCGCTGCAAACGCTCGGCAATCTGTTCTGCGACCTCGGCGTTGCAACCTGGGAACACCGCTGCGAACTCCTCGCCGCCAATGCGCCCGAACAGGTCGCCACGGCGTAGCACGGCTTTGCCGCTGTCGGCGATGTGTTGCAGCACCTGATCGCCTTCCTGGTGGCCGTAACTGTCGTTGATGCGCTTGAAGTCATCGATATCCAGCAACAGAAAGGCCAGCGGCGTGCCGTCTTCGCGGGCGCTGTCGAACGCTTGCTGAGCACACTCGAAGAAGTGCCTGCGGTTGCTGCTCTGGGTCAGCACATCGGTGGTGGCCAGGCGCTGCAGCTCCCCTTCAAGCTGCTTCTTTTCGGTGATGTCTTCGGCGATACCGACAATGATCACCCGGTCGCCATCGTGCTGCTGGTTGATGTAGCACTTGTCGCTCAACCAGCGCAGTTGCCCGTCGGCATTGAGGATACGGTATTCGCGGTCTTCCACTGCGCCCTTGAGCAGCACCTGAGCCAGGCTGCGTTCGGCGAACTCGAGGTCATCGGGGTAAATACTGTCACGCCATTCGTTGTAGTCGGCCAGCACCAGGCTGACGGGGCGGCCAAAGATGCGCTCGTAGGCGGGGCTCACATACAGCACCTGGCGGGTTTCCCAGTCGAAGGCCCAGAGCACCGCATTGACGCTGTCGAGCAGCGAGCTGAACAGCTGATCGCGCTCACTCAGGCGGGCAACCTCGCCTTGGGCGTGGAGGAGTGCCAGTAACGTCTGGGCGGCTTCGGGAGGTGGGGTGCCGGGCAATGTCGTTGGAATGTTCTTGGCCATGTGCACGAAGCGGGTCTCAACGTGAAAGCGTGCGGCCAGCATCCGGCCCGCCACGCGGGCGATGTGCCGAATTTGAGTGGGAACGTGGGGGCTAAGTTCCGGACGGCACGCCCCACGGTGGGGCGTGCCGATCAACGGTGGTCAGGCGCCGGTCGGGCGCAGGGAGTAGGTCTTGAGTTGTGCCGCGAAGTCGCGCAGGGCGTGGATACCGCTGCTTTCGGCCTCGTGTACCCAGTCCTTCATGGCCGCCAGCATGTCGTGGCCGTTGGCGCTGGTGCGTGCCCAGATCTGCTGCAGGGCCAGGCGCTTTTCGTAGATGGTTTTCAGTGCCTGGCTGTGCGCGAGCATCGACTCGATGCGCACGTGGTGGCGGTCTTCCAGCAGGCTGGTTTCACGCGACAGCAGGCGTTTGGCACGGCGGAAGCGGTGACGCACCGAGGTATCGACGCGCGCCAGCTCCTGTTTCACCAGCGGGCCGATCACCAGCTTGCGGTACTGGGCCATGATCTGGAAGCGGTTGTTGAGGATGGCCATGGCGGTATCCATGTCCAGGTTGGCCTTGCCGGCCACCCGATGAGCGATGGGCGCCACACGCTGCACCTTGGCCAGACGCAGCAGGCAGAAGAGGCGGATCCAGGCCCAGCCCATGTCGAACTCCCAGCGTTTGACCGAGAGCTTGGCCGAGTTGGGGTAGGTGTGGTGGTTGTTGTGCAGTTCTTCACCACCGATGACGATGCCCCACGGCACCAGGTTGGTGGCGGCGTCGCGGCATTCGAAGTTGCGGTAGCCGAGGGCATGGCCCAGGCCGTTGACCACACCGGCGGCCCAGAACGGAATCCACATCATCTGCACCGCCCAGATGGTGATGCCGATGGTGCCGAACAGCAGCAGGTCGATGACTGCCATCAGGGCGATACCGCCCAGCTTGTAACGCGAGTAGAGGTTGCGTTCGATCCAGTCTTCCGGGCAGTTCTTGCCGTAGATGCGCAGGGTTTCGGGGTTGCGTGCCTCTTCACGGTACAGCTCGGCACCTTTGCGCAACACCGTACTCAGGCCCTTGTGCACCGGGCTGTGGGGGTCGTCGGGGGTTTCGCACTTGGCGTGGTGCTTGCGGTGGACGGCGGTCCACTCGCGGGTGTTCTGCGCCGTGGTCAGCCACAGCCAGAAACGGAAGAAATGCTTGAGCGCGCCGTTGAGCTCCAAGGCCCGGTGCGCGGAGTAGCGATGCAGGTAGACCGTGACGCTGACAATGGTCACGTGGGTCATCAACAAAGTGATGCCCACCAGTTGCCAGGCCGACAAGTCGAGCAGGCCGTTGTACCACATAGGTGTAAAAACCCTCGGAATGCAGGAGGAGGGGCTGATTATCCCTTGGCAGGGAAATAAAACCAGTCAAAGCTGACGACGCGATATTTCACGCAATCCATGTGGGAGCGGCTTCAGCCGCGAACACCGGCAGAGCCGGTGCCATCCACCGCGTTGCCATCTTCGCGGGTAAACCCGCTCCCACAGTGCGCCAGAGCCTTTATAATGCCCATTCTTTTCTGATGGGCAATCCCACCCGACATGTCTGTTTCCGTTCGCGACGCCTTGCGCATGGCTGCGCTGTATGTGGTGCTCTCGATCCTCTGGCTGGCGCTCGCCGAGGTGATGCTGCACGGCATGACTGACGACCCCCTGGCACTGACCGTGGGGCGGCAGATCAACATCGTGCTGTGGGTGTTGTTCAGTGCCGTACTGATCTACGTTTCCAGGGTACGGCTGCTGAACTTCATCGGTGCTGGTGCGCGCTTGCGCTGCGAGGATCGCGAGCGGCTGCGCATGGCCGCCGCAGTGTTCGACAGTACCCTCGAAGGTGTACTGGTCACCGACCGCCAGGGCCTGATCGTGCACGTCAACCGTGCCTTCATGCGCATCACCGGCTATCAGCAGGACGAGGTGATGGGCCAGCGCCCGAGCAAGTTCAAGTCCGGTCGCCATGGCCTTGCGTTCTACCAGCAGATCTTCGCCACCCTGGCCGAACAGGGCGAGTGGAGCGGTGAAATCTGGAACCGACGCAAGAGCGGCGAAATTTATCCGCAGTGGCAGACCATATGTGCCATTCGCGATGACGATGGTGAGCTCAGCCATTACGTGGCGGTGTTCAGTGACATCAGTGCGATCAAGCATACAGAACAGGAGCTGGCCTACCTGGCCCACCACGACCCATTGACGGGCCTGCCCAACCGCCTGCTGTTCACCGACCGGGTCGAGCAGGCATTGGCGGCGGCACAGGCCAACAAGCGCGGTTGCGCGCTGTTGCTGCTGGACCTGGACCACTTCCAGAGCATCAACGATGGCCTTGGCCACACCATCGGTGACCAGTTGCTGAAACGGGTGGGCGAGCGCCTGGGTGAGGTGCTGGGTAGCGGCGTGACCCTGGCGCGCCTGGGCGGCGACGAGTTCGCTGTGCTGGCCGAGAACTGCCAACAGGTCGGCCAGGCGGGCAAGCTGGCGCAGTGCATTATCGAGCGCATGCGCGAGCCGTTCCTGTGCGAGGAAAATCGCCTGTTCATCAGTGCCAGCGTCGGTATCAGCCTGTTCCCCAGCGATGCGTTGGGCGCCGAACAGTTGCTGCGTAATGCCGACGCGGCGTTGTACAAGGCCAAAAGCAACGGGCGGGCCTGCTATGCGCTGTACACCGAAGAGCTGACCGCCCACGCCCAACACCGGGTCGAGACTGCTGGAGAGCTACGCCGGGCCCTGGAGCAGGATGAGCTGCGGGTGTATTTCCAGCCGGTACATGACCTGGCGACAGGCCGACAGGTCGGGGTCGAGACGCTGGTGCGCTGGCAGCATCCCCAGCGCGGCCTGGTGCCGCCGGGCGAGTTCATCCCGATTGCCGAGCGCACCGGGCTGATTGCCGAAATCGATACCTGGGTGCTGCGCCAGGCTTGCCGGCAAATGGTGCAGTGGCAGGCCGAAGGCAGGCAGCTGGCCTTTGTGGCGGTGAACATATCCAGCCGCCTGTTTGGCCAGCATGAGCTGTACCGGCAAGTCGCCGCGGTTTTGCATGAAACTGGCCTGCCCCCAGCCTTGCTGGAGCTGGAAGTGACGGAAAGCGCGGTGATGGAAGACCCTGAGGTGGCGCTGGAGCAGCTGCACCGTTTGCGCGAGCTGGGGGTGACCCTGGCCATCGACGACTTCGGCACCGGGTATTCGTCGCTGTTGCGGCTCAAGCGTTTGCCCGTGCAGAAGCTGAAGATCGACCAGGGCTTCGTTGCCGGTTTGCCGCTGGATGAGGATGACATCGCGATCGTGCGGGTGATCATCGCCCTGGCCCGCAGCATGGGCATGCAGGTGCATGCCGAGGGCATTGAGCAGGCCGAGCAGGCCAGTTTCCTGCTGCAGGAGCAGTGTCAATTGGGCCAAGGGTACTGGTTCGGGCGGCCGGTGCCGGCTGGGGATCTTCGCTGGGATTGAGAGCTTGGGGCCGCTTTGCGGCCCGGTCGCGACACAAGGCCGCTCCTACATGGGTATGCGGTCGTCTGTAGGAGCGGCCTTGTGTCGCGATCGGGCTGCAAAGCAGCCCCCGGCAGTCAACGCTTGTTCAAGCCCTTCGCCAGGCGGTCCCCGCCCAGCTGGATCAACGCCACCAACGCCACCAGCAAGGCAATCACGGTCAGCATGATCTGGCTGTCGAAACGCTGGTAGCCATACCGGTAGGCGATATCCCCCAACCCTCCAGCACCAATCGCCCCAGCCATCGCCGAAGAGTTGATCAAGGTCACGAGGGTAATGGTGAACCCCCCCACGATGCCCGGCAGTGCCTCGGGCAGCAGCACATGCCAGACAATGTGCCAGCGCCGGCAGCCCATGGCCTGTGCGGCCTCCACCAAGCCATGGTCGACCTCGCGCAGGCTGACCTCGGCAATCCGCGCAAAGAACGGCGTGGCGGCGATGGTCAGCGGCACCACCGCCGCCCACACGCCGTAGGTGGTGCCTACCACCAGGCGGGTGAAGGGGATCAGCGCGACCATCAGGATCAGGAACGGGATCGAGCGGAACAGGTTGACGAAGGCGCCCAGCACCCGGTTCAGCAGCGGCGCCTCGAAGATCCCGCCCTTGTCGCTGGTGACCAGCAGCACCGCCATCGGTACGCCCACCAGCAGGGCGATCAGCGACGAAACGCCGACCATCTGCAGGGTATCGAGCAAGCCTTCCAGCAGACGATCAAACCACATGGCCCAGCACCTCCACGTCCTCGGCCCAGCGGCGGGCACGTTCCAGCAATTGATGGGTGTCGTGCGGCGAGTGTTGCACCGACAGGATCAACTGCCCCAGGGCATGCTCGCCGATGGTTTCCACGCCACCCTGCAGCAGGCGCACACGCCCGCCCAAGTCTTGGAACAGGGCAGACAGCTCTGGCTCACCGAGCACTGTCAGTTTCAGCACCACGGCGCTGTCATGGCTCGCCGGGCTGGCCTGCAGGCTGGCTTGCAATGCGGCTGGCAGCCTGGCCTGCAAGGGTGCGAGCAGGGTGCGGGTGACCTCGTGGCGGGGAGAACCGAACACCCGCCAGACTTCGCCCTGCTCGACCACCTCACCGCGCTCTAGCACCACCACCCGATGGCAGATATCACGGATTACCGCCATTTCGTGGGTGATCAGCACGATGGTCAGGCCCAGGCGCTGATTGATGTCGCGCAGCAGCTCAAGGATCGAGGCCGTGGTCTCTGGGTCCAGCGCCGAGGTGGCCTCGTCGCACAGCAAGATCTCGGGGTCGTGCACCAGCGCTCGGGCAATGCCCACGCGCTGTTTCTGCCCGCCGGACAGCTGCGCCGGGTACACATGGTGCTTTTCCTGCAAACCGACCAGCTCCAGCAACTCGCGCACCTTGTGCTGACGCTCGGCCTTGGCCACGCCGGCCACCTTCAACGGCAGCTCGACGTTCTGCCATACAGTCTTGGCCGACATCAGGTTGAAGTGCTGGAAGATCATGCCGATGCGCCGACGCAGCGACACCAGGCGGTCCTCGTCGAAGGGGGCGATGTCTACCTGGTCGATCAGTATCCGGCCCTGGCTGGGTTGCTCCAGGCGGTTGATGGTACGCAGCAGTGAAGACTTGCCGGCGCCGCTACGGCCGATGATGCCGAAAATCTCGCCATGGCGGATGTTCAGGTCGATGCCTTGCAAGGCCGGTTGTGCCTGGCCAGGGTAGGTCTTGCCCAGGCCGATGAAGCGCACATGGGCTTCATTGACTTCCGGGCGCAGGGCCTGTTCCTTGACCGTTGGCGGCAATGGTTGTGGGGTAGGCGCCCTGAGCGCGCTGGCCTGGCTCATGTCAGCCTTCCCAGCCAGCTTGGTAGAGCTTGCCGTGGGCTTTGTCCAACGCTGCGCGTACCACAGGCGAGTGCTGGTAGATGTCGACGAACTTGGCCAGGCGTGGGTCGTCCTTGCTTTGTGGGCGGATGACGAACTGGATCACGTATTCCTTGTTTTCCAGGCCATCGAACAGCAACGCCGAGGTGGCATCGAAGGTGTTGGCCAGGCGGATGTAGGCCGGGTAACCCTGCACCAGGTCGGCGTCATCGTAGGCGCGCACCAGCTGAACCGCCTCGACCTGCAGGATTTTCAGCTTTTTCGGGTTGGTGACGATGTCGTCCTCGGTGGCCTTGTAGCCAACGCCTGGCTTCAGGGTGATCAGCCCGGCCTTGGCCAGCAGTTGCAGGCCCCGGCCGCTGTTGATCGGGTCGTTGGCGATGGCCACGCTGGCGCCTTCTGGCAGGTCGGCGAAGCTTTTGTACGTTTTCGAGTACAGGCCAACGTTGTTGATGATGCCCGAGGCGTAGGGCACCAGGTTGAAGCCCGCAGCGGCTTTGGCGTTTTCCAGGAACGGGATGTGCTGGAAGTAGTTCACGTCGATGTCGCCACTGTTGAGGCTGACATTGGGCGCAATCCAGTCGCTGAACTCGATCAGCTTCACTTCCAGGCCTTGCTTGTGTGCTTCCTCCACTGCGGCTTCCAGCGGAATGGCAAAGGCCGAGGTGGTGCCGATCTTCAGCGGTTCGGCTGCCAGGGCGCTGGCGGACAGGCCCAGTGTGAAGGCAATGGCCGCGACGGGCCGGAACAGTTTCTCAAGCATGATGCAGGGCTCCAGTCGGGGCAGGGGTTGGGGTAAAACGATAAGCCGAGCCAGGGTGGCTGACGGGCAAGTGCGGGTGGTCGGCCTGGAACAGCTTCTCGCGCAGGGTGCCTTCGGCGTAGGCGGTCTTGTAGCGGCCACGCTGCTGCAGTTGCGGGACGACCAGGTCGATGAAGTCCTCGAAGCTTTCCGGGGTGACGGTGCGGGTCAGGTTGAAGCCGTCCAGCCCGGTTTCGTCGATCCAGGCAATCAACTGTTCGGCCACCTGTTCGGGAGCGCCGACCAGGGTGACGTAGCGGCCACCCAGGGCGTGCTGTTCAAGCAGGCGCCGGCGGGTCCAGGCGTTGTCCTGCAACTGGCGGGTGGCCGACTGGATGGCGTTGCCCTGGTTGAAGGCGATTGGCTCGTCCAGCGCGTAGGCGGCGAAGTCGATGCCGGTGGATGCGGCGAAGTGCGCGACGCCGGCCTCGGGGCTTGCATGGCGCAGGTATTCGGCATGCTTGGCCTGGGCCGCTTGCTCGGTGGCCGCGACGATCACCGTGATGCCCATGAACACCTTGACTGCTTGCGGGTCGCGACCGGCAGCCTGGGCGGCTGCGCGCACCTTGTCGACCTGGGCGCGGGTGGCGGCCTTGTCCTGGCCACTGATGAACACGCATTCGGCATGGTTGCCAGCGAAAGCCAGGCCGCGCGGCGAGCTGCCGGCCTGGAACAGCACCGGGGTGCGCTGCGGCGAGGGCTCGCACAGGTGATAGCCCTCGACGTTGTAGAACTCGCCGTGGTGGCTGACCTTGCGCACCTTGTCGGGTTGGGCATAGACGCGCTGCGTGCGGTCTGCGACCACGGCGTCGTCGGCCCAGCTGCCTTCCAGCAGCTTGTACAGCACCTGCAGGTATTCGTCGGCCTGGTCGTAGCGGCGGTCGTGCTCGGGTTGTTGCTCAAGGCCCATGGCTCGGGCCGCGCTGTCGAGGTAACCGGTGACGATGTTCCAACCGATTCGGCCATTGCTCAGGTGGTCGAGGGTGGATAGGCGCCGGGCGAACAGGTACGGCGCCTCGTAGGTGAGGTTGGCGGTAAGGCCGAAACCCAGGTGGCGGGTGACCGCAGCCATGGCTGAAACCAGCAGCAGTGGGTCGTTGACCGGCAGCTGAATCGACTCCTTGAGGGGCACGTCCAGCGACTGCCCGTAGATGTCGTAGGTACCGACGATATCGGCGATGAACAACCCATCGAACAGGCCGCGCTCCAGCAGGCGTGCCAGGTGGGTCCAGTAGTCCAGGGTCTTGTATTGGGTCGAGGTGTCCCGTGGATGGGTCCACAGGCCGTGGTTGATGTGCCCGATGCAGTTCATGTTGAAGGCATTGAGCAGAATCTGCTTGGCCATCAAATGGTCCCCCGACGTGGCGGGTTGGCATCGTTGAGGTAGTAGTTGCCGATGGCGTGGTACTTCCAACGCACCGGGTCGTGCAGGGTGTGCACGCGAGCGTTGCGCCAGTGGCGGTCGAGGTTATGTTCGGCCAGGGTGGCTTGGCTGCCGCCCAGTTCGAACAGCGCGGTGCCGGCGGCGAGGGAAATCTCGGTGCTGATGGCCCGTGCTTCGGCCACGGCGATGGAGGCGGCGGCGACGTTGTCGGCGGTGCTGTCGTCGCGGGCGCGGTCGAGGTATTCACCGGCGCGCTCCAGCAGGGCCTCGGCGGCGTGCAAACGGATCGCCAGGTGGCCGAAGCTTTTCAACGTCAGCGGGTCATCCGTGGCCTTGTCCAGGCCGGAGTCGACCCACGGACGACTGCGGGTACGTACGAAGTGCAGGGCATCTTCATAAGCCGCGCGGGCGATGCCGGTGTCGATTGCGGCATGAAGGATCTGCGCCAACGGCCCGACCGGGGTGGGGCGCTCGAAGGCACTCTGGAACGGCACCACGTCGGCGGCGCTGACGTACACGTTGTCGAACACCACCGAACCGCTGCCGGTGGTGCGCTGGCCGAATCCGCTCCAGTCATCGATCACTTGCAAGCCCTGGCTGTCGGCTGGGACGAAGGCCAGTTGCTGCACGCCTTGGTCGTCGACGACCGAGGTGGGAATGCGCTGGGCGTAGATGGCACCGGTGGAATAGAACTTGCGGCCGTTGATGCGGAAGCCATCGCCGTCACGGCTCAGTCGGGTGGTGCGTTCGTTGGCGGTCTTGGTGCCCAACTCGGCCAGGGCATTGCCAAAGCGGCGGCCGGCCAACACTTCGGCGTATAGCCGCTGTTGCTGCTCGGGGGTGCCGTTTACTCGCAGTACTTCCAGGCCGTAGAAATGGTTTTGCGGGATCTGCCCGAGCGAGCCGTCGGCTTGGGCGATACGGGCGATGACCTTGGCCAGGGTGACATTGGACACGCCGGCGCCACCGAAGGCCTTGGGCACGCTGATGGCCCATAGGCCGGAGCGGGTGAACAGCTCCAGTTCGGCGTGCGGCAGGCGGCGCTCGCGGTCGCGCAGGGCGCTGTCGCGGCGCAGTTGCTGGGCGATGTCTTCGGCGACATTCAGGGCTTCGGTGTCGCTGGTGATGATATTTGTAGTCATGTTGTTCTCCGGGGCCATTGGGGCCGCTTTGCGGCCCATCGCGACACAAGGCCGCTCCTACAGGGGGGCGCGACCCGATGTCGGTACGCGATCCCGTGTAGGAGCGGCCTTGTGTCGCGATGGGCTGCAAAGCAGCCCCCAAGGCCTAAAAAATCAGATCCAGGAATGCCGCGCAGGCAGGGTGCCGTTGAGGTGGTACGCGCCCACCGCGTGGTACTTCCAGCGCACCGGGTCATGCAGGGTGTGCACCCGGGCATTGCGCCAATGGCGGTCGAGGTTGAACTCGGCGAGGGTGGCGCGGCTGCCGGCCAACTCGAACAGCTTCTCGCTGGCCTGCAGGGCGACCTCGGTGGTCAGTACCTTGGCCTCGGCCACCGCAATCGAGGCGCGTGCCGCGCTGGCGGCGTCGATTGGCGCGGCATTGACCTCGTCGAGTACCCGCGCGGCTTTGCGCAGCAGTGCTTCGGCGGCATGCAGTTCGAGCTTCAGGCGGCCAATGTCGGCAATCACATAAGGGTCGTCGCTGGCACGGTCCACGTTGGCCTCGATCCATGGGCGGGACTTTTCGCGCACGAATGTGATTGCATCGTCGATTGCCGCTTCGGCAATGCCGGCGTCGATCGCCGCCTGGATCAGCTGCGAAGCCGCGCCCTGGATGTTGGGGATATCGCGCTGGCGCCAGTTGTCGATCACCAGCTCGGCGTCTACTGGTACCTGGTCCAGCAGTACAGTGCCGCTGGCGGTAGTGCGCTGGCCGAACCCGGACCAGTCGTCGACGATGCGCAGCCCCGGGCTGCCCCGGCGCACGAATGCCAGGCGCTGGCGGCCTTCGTCGTCGAGGGCCTTTACCGCCACCCAGTGAGCGAACAGGGCGCCAGTGGAATAGAACTTCTCACCGCTGATGCGATAGCTGTCGCCTGCGCGAGTGATTCGGGCCTTGAGGGTGAGCGTGTCTTTCGTGCCGCGCTCGGGGCCTGCATTGCCGATGCGCCAGCCGTCGAGCACGCTGCGGAAGATCAGCGCCTGCTGTGCCTCGGTGGCCGTCAGGCGAATCAGTTGCAACATGCCGAACTGGTTCTGCGGGATCTGCCCCAGGGCCGGGTCGGCGGCGCTGATCACGCGGAAAACCTCGGCTACGGTTTCGAACGATACGTCCGGGCCGCCGTGGGCCTTGGGTACGCTGATGCTACCCAGGCCGCTGCGGGTGAACAGCTCGATCTCGGCCCAAGGCAGTTTGCGTTGCTGGTCGCGGCGGGCAGCTTGCTCGCGGGCAACCTCGGCCAGTTCGCGGGCCGCTTGCAGGGCTTCGGCGTCATTGCGCAGTACCTTGGCCGGCAGCAGCAGGGGCGAGCTGTCGAGATCGCTGTGGAATTGGGTATTTGGCTGGCTGGACATCAGTACCGCTCCTTGGCTGCACTCAATGCCCTGGCGATACGCACTGGGGTGATTGTGATCCTGACCATTCCTGACCTCACAAAATAGTTGTGCCGCTACAGCTGATCGCGACAAATGTGTGCTGGTCCGGTGGTCCGGTTTATATACCCTAATGCTTTATAAATTGTTTATGAACTAACCATTTGGAATATGTATAGAAGGAGGGATTTGCTACAGATGTGCCGGCCCTATTCGCGGGTGAACCCGCGAATAGGGCCGAGCAGGCTTATTCGGAAGCCGCGGTACCGAGGAACTTGCGCAGGAACTGCCGGGTACGCTCTTCCTTGGGCGCCGCAAACAACGCCTTGGCTTCACCCTGTTCCACGATCACGCCCTTGTCGAAGAAGATCACCCGGTTCGCCACATCCCGAGCAAAGCTCATCTCGTGGGTGACGATGATCATGGTGCGCTTTTCCTCGGCCAGGCCGCGGATGGTCGCCAGTACTTCACCCACCAGCTCCGGGTCCAGCGCCGACGTCGGTTCGTCGAACAGGATCACCTCCGGCTCCATGGCCAGGGCGCGGGCGATGGCCACCCGTTGCTGCTGGCCGCCGGACAGGCGCCGTGGGTAGGCGTCTTCCTTGCCCGCCAGGCCGACCTTGGCCAGCAGACGCCGGCCAAGCTCGATGGCCTGTTCGCGAGGCGTCTTCTTGACGATCACCGGCCCCTCGATCACGTTCTCCAGGGCGGTGCGGTGAGGGAACAAGTTGAAGTTCTGGAACACGAACCCGGCCTGCTGGCGCAAACGCCGAATCGCACCTTGCTGGCCACCCAGCGGGCGGTTGGCATCGATGCTGATGGCGCCGATCTGGATCTGCCCGGCATCGGGGGTTTCCAGCAGGTTCAGGCAGCGCAGGAAGGTGGTCTTGCCCGAGCCACTGGGGCCGATGATGGCCACCACTTCGCCGGGCTGCACGGTCAGGTCGATACCGTTGAGCACGGTCTGGCCCTTGAACCGTTTGGTCAGGCCTTTGACTTCAATCATGCTCATTGCTCCTGGTCATGCTGGTTGACCCGCGCTTCCATGCGGTTCTGGAAGTGCGCAAGGATGCTGCACAGCACCCAGTAGATAACGGCGACTGCCACGTACATGGTGAACACTTCGAAGGTACGTGCGGTAATCAGCTGCGCCTGGCGGAACAGCTCGGGCACCTGGATGGTCGCCGCCAGGGCGGTGTCCTTGACCAGCGAAATGAAGCTGTTACCCAACGGTGGCAGGGCGGTGCGCAAGGCCTGTGGCAGGATCGCCCGGCGCATGGCCTGGACGCGGGTCATGCCGATGCTGGCGGCAGCTTCCCACTGGCCCCGGTCGATCGAGGAAATCGCCGCACGCAGGATTTCGCAGATGTAGGCCGCCATGTTCAGCGACAGGCCGATCAGCGAGGCAGGTATCGGGTCGAGCTCGATGCCAATCTGTGGCATGCCGAAATAGATCACGAACAGCTGCACCAGCAGCGGCGTGCCGCGGAAGAACGACACGTAGACCCGCGCCAGCCAGTTCAGCGGCAAAATCTTCGACAGCCGCATCAGCGCCAGGGCAAAGCCCAGCAGCAGGCCGAAGAACATGCCGCCGACACTGAGCAGCACTGTATAACCCGCGCCCTTCAGCAGGAAGGGCGTGGAGTCGACAACGAGTTGCAGGCTTTCAGCGATCATTTGGTGACATCGGCACCGAAGTATTTTTCGGACAGCTTGGCCAGCGTGCCGTCAGCCTTGAGCTTGTCGATGGCCTTGTTGATCGCTGCCAGCAGCTCAGGCTCGCCCTTGCGCAGGGCTACGCCGCTTTCCAGGCGCGAGAAGGCATCGCCGGCAAGCTCGGTGTCCTTGGCTTTTTGCGCGTATTCCAGCGCGGCCAGGCGGTCGATCAGGATGGCGTCGATGCGGCCGTTGCGCAGGTCGGCGAACTTGCTCGGGTCGTCTTCATAGGTACGCACTTCGGCTTTCGGGACATCCTGCTTGACCCACTGCTCGTAGTTGGTGCCCAGGCCCACACCGACTTTCTTGCCGGCCAGGTCTTGCGCCGACTTGATGTTCAGCTGCTCGGCTTTCTTCTTCAGGATCAGGGCCTGGATACCGGAAACGGTGTAGGGCTCGGAGAAGTCGTATTTCTTCTTGCGCTCTTCGGAGATGGTCACCTGATTGACCACTACGTCCAGGCGCTTGGACTCCAGCGCGGCAAGGATGCCGTCCCACTTGGTTGGCTGGATCTTGGCCTTGACCCCCAGCTCCTTGGCCAGGAGTTCCGAAAGCTCCACCTCGAAGCCGGCCAGCTTGCCGTTCTCATCCTGGAAACTGAACGGTGGGTAGGTACCTTCCAGGCCGACGTTGATCACGCCTTTTTCCTGGATAGTCTTCAATTGCTCGCCGGCGAAGGCCTGGCCGAGCAGGCCGGCACCCAGCAGGAGGGCCAGGCTGGCGTTGAGTAGCGGTTTGGCGAATTTCGACATGTCAGAGCCCCGCGCTTGTTGTGTAAGTAGTGAGGTGGCGACTATAGGGTTGGCTGCTTAGGCCAGGAAATACTAAAAAATTATTTTGTTATTCCCTTTTTGCTTTTTGCCAGGTGCTGGCTGCTTTGAGGGTAGGCGACGATCCCCACGCCGTCATCGCGGCTTATGCCTGACTTAGCGCAGGATGGAATAAAGCGTTGTTTTTTCCAAGGGTCGGATTTGCCGTAGAGTGGATTGCATGTAGGCAGGCCTGGTTTCTTCGCGGGCCTGGCAAAAAATGAGATGGCCCATACGGCAGGAGAAAACCGTGAGCGAACAACCTTCATCCGCGCACTGGCAGTTGCAGAACATCGTTACTGGCCTGCGCGGCGCCCGTGAGCAATGGCGCACTCGCAATGGCCGCAGCATTGGTGAGCAGGGCGGGCGCGAACTGCCATCGCGCGAGGCGATGCGGCAGATTCTGGAGCAACTGTGCGGTGCGTTGTTCCCCATGCGCCTTGGGCCTGTGGACCTGCGCGAAGAAAGCGAAGACTTCTACGTCGGCCATACTCTGGATGCCGCACTGACCGCCTTGCTGGCCCAGGCGCGTCTGGAGTTGCGCTATGCCGCTCGCCAAAGCAAGGCTGAGCTGGCAGGTGTAGACGCTCACGCGCTAAGCCTGATCCAGGGCTTCGCGGCTGCGTTGCCGGAGCTGCGCGTACTGCTCGACACCGATGTGCTGGCCGCCTACCACGGCGACCCGGCGGCGCGCAGCGTCGATGAAGTACTGCTGTGCTACCCAGGTATCCTGGCGATCATCCACCACCGCCTGGCGCACCACCTTTACCAGGCCGGCTTGCCGCTGCTGGCGAGGATCAGTTCGGAGCTGGCGCATTCGGCCACGGGTATCGACATTCACCCAGGGGCGCAAATCGGCCCGAGCTTCTTCATCGACCACGGCACCGGCGTGGTGATTGGCGAAACTGCGATCATCGGCGAGCGCGTGCGCATCTACCAGGCGGTTACCCTGGGCGCCAAGCGCTTCCCAAGCGATGAGTCGGGGACCCTGCACAAAGGCCTGCCGCGCCACCCCATCGTCGAGGACGATGTGGTGATCTATGCCGGGGCCACGGTGCTGGGGCGCATTACCATCGGCAAAGGCTCGACCATTGGCGGCAATGTGTGGCTGACCCGCAGTGTGCCGGCTGAAAGCAACATCACCCAGGCCAACTTGCAGCTGGATTGCCAGGACAAGAACTGATCTGGCATTTGCTTGACCTTAACCGGCCCTTAGCGGGTAAACCCGCGAAAGGGCCGGTTCAGAAGGACGCCAATCAGCGGCCCAATTCGCATTGAAATCCGATCCATGTTTAACTTGAACGCTTGTTCAATGAAAAAACGCTGGTCCGCTGCCGGTGTTCAACAGGAGGATTCCTTTGCTGAACCCGTTCATTCCGAACCTTACGTCATTCGACGAGGTGCACGCCCGATGAGTGCACCGAACCCTTCCCTTGCCAATGGCAAGATCCGCATGAACCCCCCGGTGTTCTACTTCGCGGCTAGTTTCATCCTCATCTTTGGCCTGGTGGTCATCTCCAACCCGCAAGCGGCAGGTGACTGGTTGCTGGCGGCGCAGAACTGGGCGGCCAACACGGTCGGCTGGTACTACATGCTGGCGATGACGCTGTACCTGGTCTTCGTGGTGGTCACCGCCTTGTCTGGCTACGGCAAGATCAAGCTCGGTGCCGACCACGACGAACCCGAGTTCAGTTACCTGTCGTGGGCCGGCATGCTGTTTGCCGCCGGTATCAGCATCACCCTGTTCTTTTTCTGCGTCTCCGAACCGCTGACCCACATGCTGCAGCCGCCCCAGGGCGAAGCGGGCACGGCCGAGGCCGGGCGTCAGGCAATGCAGATTCTGTTCCTTCACTGGGGCCTGCATGGCTGGGGCGTCTTCGCCTTCGTCGGTATGGCGCTGGCGTACTTCGCCTACCGCCACAACCTACCGCTGGCCCTGCGCTCGGCGCTGTACCCGCTGATCGGCAAACGCATCAACGGCCCGATCGGCTACGCGGTGGACGGCTTCGGCATCATCGCCACGGTGTTCGGCCTGGGCGCCGACATGGGCTTTGGGGTGCTGCATCTGAACGCCGGCCTCGACTACCTGTTCGGCATCAGCCACAGCCAGTGGGTGCAGGTGATCCTCATCACCCTGATGATGGGCGCGGCCGTGGCCGTGGCTGTCGCCGGGGTGGAAAAGGGGGTGCGGGTGATGAGCGACATCAACCTGTTCCTGGCCTGCGCACTGCTGCTGTTCGTGCTGTTCGCCGGGCCTACCCAGCACCTGTTCAATACGCTCATCCAGAACCTGGGCGACTACCTGGGCGCTTTGCCACGCAAGAGCTTCGACGTGTATGCCTACGGTGAAAACCGCGATTGGCTGGGTGGCTGGACAGTGTTCTATTGGGCCTGGTGGATTGCCTGGGCGCCGTTCGTGGGGCTGTTCATCGCCCGTATCTCCCGTGGCCGCACCATCCGCGAGTTCGTCTTTGGCGTGCTGTTGATTCCGCTCGGTTTCACCCTGGCGTGGATGTCGATCTTCGGCAACAGCGCGCTGGACCAGGTGATCAACCACGGCATGACCGCGCTGGGACAGTCGGCCCTGGATAACCCGTCGATGAGCCTGTACCTGCTGCTGGAGACCTACCCCTGGAGCAAGGCGGTGATCGCCACCACGGTGTTCATCAGCTTCGTGTTCTTCGTTACCTCGGCCGACTCGGGCACCGTGGTGCTGTCGACCTTGTCGGCCAAGGGCGGCGAAGCCGACGAGGATGGGCCGAACTGGCTGCGCATCTTCTGGGGCGCGATGACTGCGCTGATCACCAGCGCGCTGTTGTTCGCCGGCAGTATCGATTCGCTGAAGTCGGCGGTGGTGCTGACTTCGTTGCCGTTCTCGCTGATTCTGCTGTGCATGATGTGGGGGCTGCACAAGGCGTTCTACCTCGAGTCGCAGCGGCAGATCGCGCAGATGCACTCGCTGGCGCCGTTTGCCCAGTCACGTCGCGGCCGTGGCGGCTGGCGCCAGCGCCTGAGCCAGGCGGTGCATTTTCCGTCGCGTGATGAGGTGTACCGTTTCATGGATGACGTGGTGCGCCCGGCGATTGCCGACGTGCGGGAAGTGTTCGAGCAGAAGGGCCTGGTGCTGATTACCCAGGACGACCCCAGCCACGACAACGTCAGCTTGAAGATTGGCCATGGCGAGGAACAGCCGTTCATTTACCAGGTGCAGATGCGTGGCTACTTCACGCCATCGTTCGCCCTGGGTGGGCTGGGTACGCAGGAGTTGAAGAACCGTCGTTATTACCGGGCGGAGGTGCACCTGAGCGAAGGCAGCCAGAACTATGACCTGGTGGGCTACAGCAAGGAGCAGATCATCAACGACATCCTCGACCAATACGAGCGGCACATGCAGTACTTGCATCTGGTTCGGTAATAACCTGTACCGGCCTCTTCGCGGGTAAACCCGCACAGGTACAGCGCAGGCTTCAAAACCGGTGCCACCCCTGTGGGAGCGGTTTTACCCGCGAAGAGGCCGGGGCTGTTGATGAATTTCTGTTAGAAGGGTGCATCACCCAGGATGGTCGCCCGATGCATCACCCGCCGGTTCGGCCGGTAATCATCCACCGCAAAATGCTGGGTCACGCGGTTGTCCCAGAACGCCACGTCATTCTCCTGCCAGCGCCAGCGAATGCTGAACTCCGGCCGTGTCGCATGGGCGAACAGCAGCCTCAGCAGTGCATCGCTTTCCAGCTCGCTCAGCTCATTGATGCGCGTCGTAAACCCTTCATTGACGAACAACGCCTTGCGCCCGCTCACCGGGTGCGTGCGCACCACCGGGTGCGACAGCGGTGGGTTGTTGCGCCGCGTGGCCTCCCAGCGCGCCAGGTCTTCTGGCGTGGTGCCAAAGCGCTCCAACGGGAACGACTTGGTGAAGTCGTGGGTGGCGGTCAGCCCGTCTAGCATCTCACGCAGCGGCGCCGACAAGGCTTCGAACGCCGCAATGCCGCTGGCCCACAAGGTATCGCCACCGTAGGCCGGCAGTTGCTTGGCACTGAGCACCGCGCCCAGCGCCGGGGTCGGCAGAAAGGTCACGTCGGTGTGCCACACGGCGTTGTCGCGCACATCGGTCACTGCCGTATCGAGCACCAGCACTTGCGGGGTTTCTGGCACGTTCGGGTAGATCGGGTGGATGTGCAGGTCACCGAAGCGGGCGGCAAAGCGCGCCTGTTGCTCCGGGTTGATCGGCTGGTTGCGGAAGAACAGCACCTGATGCTGCAGCAATGCCTGTTCGATGGCGTCACGCGCTTGCGCGCTGATATCGCGGCTGATGTCCACGCCGCTGATCTGGGCGCCAAGGGCCGGGCTGAGGGGGGTAATGGTCAGGCTCATGTCTTTTCTCGTGCTAGGCGCCGGGTTGCCGGCGTGGTCAGTCGGCAATCAGTGGCTCTGCCCATGCCAGGGCACCAGTTTGCGTTGCAGGGCACGCAGGCTCATTTCCAGGGCGAAGGCGATCAGGGCGATCAGCAGAATGCCCAGCACCACCACGTCGGTGACCAGGAACTGCGCCGCCGACTGCACCATGAAGCCCAGGCCGCTGGTGGCGGCGATCAGTTCGGCGGCGACCAGGGTCGACCAGCCGACGCCCAGGCCGATGCGGATGCCGGTAAGGATGTCGGGCAGCGCACTGGGCAGGATCACATGGCGGATCAGCTGGGCCTTGGTCGCACCCAGCGACTGCGCCGCCCGCAGCTTGGCCGGGTCGACCGTGCGCACACCGGTGGCGGTGGCAATGGCGATGGGGGCGAAGATGGCCAGGTAGATCAGCAGCACCTTGGACAGCTCGCCGATACCGCACCAGATGACGATCAGCGGCAGGTAGGCCAGCGGTGGGATCGGCCGATAGAACTCGATCAGCGGGTCGAGAATGCCGCGCGCCACGCGGTTGTAGCCGATGGCGATGCCCACCGGGATGGCGGTGAGGGTGGCGGCCAGCAGGGCCAAGCCGATGCGGCCCAGGCTGGCGCCCAGGTGCTGCCACAGGCTGGCGTCCATGTAGCCTTGGGTGAGCAGTGTCCAGGCCCTGGCCAGGATGTCGCCGGGCGAGGGCAGGAACAGCGGCTCGATCCAGCCGGCGGCCGTCACCAGCCACCAGGCCAGCAGCAGGCTGGTCAGGGTCAGGGTGCTGATCCAGCGGGTGGACAGTGGGCGGCGCAGCTTGGCGGCTGGCCGGGCTTGGGTGTCGTGTTTGCCGGCGACCGGCAGGTCCAGGCTGCTCATGCGGGCTCCTGCAGGCTTTGGCGTTGGGAAAATACCCGCGCCAGCACATGCTCGCGGGTTTCGATGAAGGCAGGGTCGGACTTGATGGCGCGGGCCGATTCGCCAGCGGCGTAGCGCTGGCCGAAGTCCAGTTGCAGGCGTTCCACCACGCGCCCAGGGTTGGGGGCCAGCAGTACCAGCTCGCTGGCGAGGAACACGGCTTCTTCGATGTCGTGGGTAATCAGGAACACCGGCTTGGCGGTGCGCTGCCAGACCTGCAGCAGCAGTTCCTGCATCTGCTCGCGGGTGAAGGCGTCGAGGGCGCCGAACGGTTCATCCATCAGCAATACCCGAGGGTCGGCCGCCAACGCGCGGGCCAGGCCCACCCGCTGTTTCTGGCCACCGGACAACTGCCAGATGCGCCGTTCGCCGAAGCC
Organism: Pseudomonas sp. NBRC 111132; assembly: GCF_001320565.1. Lineage (NCBI taxonomy): Bacteria > Pseudomonadati > Pseudomonadota > Gammaproteobacteria > Pseudomonadales > Pseudomonadaceae > Pseudomonas > Pseudomonas sp. NBRC 111132. The sequence continues at coordinate 75,967 of NZ_BCBI01000005.1, read as the reverse complement.
CGCGAGGTCGACGAGGGCGAGCATTTCACGGGCCTTGGCCTCACGCTGAGCGCGGGGCACGCCGGCCAGTTCGAGGCCGAAGGCGACATTGCCCAGCACGTTTTGCCATGGCAGCAGGGCATCGTCCTGAAACACCACACCGCGCTCGGCACCTGGGCCCTGCACCGGTAAGCCGTCGAGGGTGATGCGCCCGCCGCTGGGGGCGACGAAGCCGGCGATCAGGTTGAGCAGCGAAGTCTTGCCGCTGCCCGAAGGCCCCAGGGCCACCAGCAACTGGCGAGGCCCCAGGCTCAGGTTGATGTCGGCCAGCACCGGGGTGCTGGCGCCAGGGTACTGTGCGCTGATGCGCTCCAGTTCGAGCAAGGCCATGACGGGCTCCGGATCAGTTTGGAAGGAACTTGGCGCTGACGTACGGCGAGTAGTCCGGCAGCACGGCTTCGACCTTGCCTTGCTGCTTGAGGAAGTTGGCGGTATCGGTCAGTGCTTGGGTGGTCGGCGCGCCCAGGGCATTGGCCTGGTCCGCAGCCAGTGGGTAGACGTTGCCCTCCAGCAGCACCGGGATGTCGCTGGCCTTGGCGCCGGACAGCTTCACCAGCTTGTCTACGTTGGCCTTGTCGGCCAGCCAGGCTTTCGGGTCTTTGCGGTAGTCGGCGTAGGCATCGAGCGTGACCTTGGCAAACGCCTTGACCACATCAGGGTGTTTCTCAGCGAAGTCCTTGCGCACGATCCAGGCGTCGAAGGTTGGCGCGCCTTTCTGGGCCAGTTCGCCGGAGGTGATCAGTACCTTGCCATTTTCCTTGGCCACGCCCAGGGCCGGGTCCCATACGTAGGTGGCGTCGATGTCGCCGCGCTTCCAGGCAGCAATGATGGCCGGTGGGGCCAGGTTGAGGATCTGTACCTTGGAAGGGTCGATGTTCCAGCTTTTCAGGGCCGCCAGCAGGCTGTAGTGGCCAGTGGAAACGAACGGTACGGCGACTTTCTTGCCGACCAGGTCCTGCGGGGTCTTGATGCTGTCGCGAGCGACCAGCGCCTCACCGGCACCAATCTGCGTGGCGATCAGGAAGGTCTCGACCGGCAGCTTGCGGGTGGCAGCCGCGGCCAGTGGGCTGGAACCCAGGTAGCCGATCTGCACGTCGCCGCTGGCCACTGCGGTGATCACGTCGGCGCCGTTGTCGAATTTGCGCCAGTCGATGCTGGCCTTGCTGGCCTTTTCGTAGTCGCCATCCACCTGGGCCACTTTGGCTGGGTCAACGGTGGTCTGGTAGGCCACGGTCAGGTCGGCAGCCTGGGCTAACCAGCTGGTGCTGGCGAGGGTCAGGGCAGCGAACAGGCGCAGCGGAGCGTGCGGGATCATGGTTGAACCTCTCGTCAGGCAATTGGGGGCTGGATGACGAGAAGGCTAAATGATCTAAGAAAGTTAAAATAAATAACTTTTTTGCATTAGCTTAGGAGACAAATGCTTTAAGCGGCTGGGCGCTCTGACGCGGTGGTTTCGCTCAATGGCGAAATCAGCGGAGCCTGCTAGGCTTTTTCGTCCCTATAGAACGATACGGAATTAGGTTATGAGCAAACGTTTGCAAATAACCAAAAGTTATGAATTGTGCGGCTGCTACAACGAATGGCAGTAAAGGTTCCAACCATATTCCGTAAAAATCTTACGAATTCATAAAACGGTCATTTTGGATTTATAGGATTGTCATTATCCTGTAGCGCAGGTGGCGTCTTAGACCAAAGTCGCGAAACGTTTAGAAACGATTGACTTAATGGTCACGCTTTGGGACTAAATCGCCAATCCACGGTGAGCGGGGCAGCAGACCCTTCCGCCAGAGATACACAAGAATTAGAACGTAGAGGAGCAAAACATGTACAAGTCCAGCCTGGCTCTGGCCGTGGCACTGGGGGTTCTCGCCCAACAAGCAGGCGCTGCCGGTTTCGTTGAAGACAGCAAACTGTCGCTCAGCTCGCGCACCATGTACTTCAACAACGACAACCGTGACGGCGGTGCAGACAACCGCGAATCGGGTCAGGGCTTCAAGCTCGACTACATCTCCGGCTTCACCGAAGGCACCGTTGGTTTTGGTGTCGATGCCCAGGCCCTGTGGGGTATCCACCTGGACGGTGGCCGTGGCAAGCACCCTGACAACAGCAGCTTCTTCCCAAGCGACACCGACGGTTCGGCTGTGAGCCAGTGGGCGCGTGTTGGCGCCAACGCCAAGGCCCGCTTCTCGAAGACCGAGGTGCACTTCGGTAGCGCCCTGGCGCCGAACCTGCCGATCCTGGTCTCCAACGATGGCCGTCTGCTGCCGCAAACCTTCGAGGGTGGCACCATCCAGTCGAAGGAAATCGACAACCTGACCATCAACGCCGGTCAGCTGACCCACGCCATGGGCCGTGCGTCGAGCAACCGTACGGGTCTGTCGGTCAACGGTGGTACCCAGGACAGCAACAAGTTCCGTTACGGCGGCCTGGACTACAAGCTCACCAAAGACCTGACCCTGCAGTACTACTACTCGAACCTGGAAGACTACTACAAGCAGCACTTCCTGGGCCTGACCCACGTGTTCCAGATCGACCAGGACCAGTCGTTCAAGACTGACCTGCGTTACTTCGACAGCAGCAGCGACGGCAAGAACGGCGAAGCCGGCTACCGCTTCAACAACAACGGTGGCTACGCCAAGAACACTGGCGAGGTCGACAACAAGACCTGGTCCGCGATGTTCACCTACACCCTGGGTGGCCACTCGCTGATGCTCGGCCACCAGCGCGTCAATGACGACGGTGGCTTCGTCTGGTTGAACCAGGGCAGCGTGGTTGACGGCAACGGCCGCAACGAAGGCGCCGGTGGTTCCAGCTTCTACCTGTTCACCGACAGCATGATCAACCAGTTCGCCAAGGCCGGTGAAAACACCACCTTCGGTCAGTACGCCTACGACTTCGCTCGCCTGGGCGTGCCGGGCCTGAAAGCCTCGGTTGCCTACCTGAAAGGTGAAGACGGCAAGAACGCCGTTGGCGGCGGTACTTTCAGCGAATGGGAACGTGACGCTCGCGTCGACTACGTTATCCAGGAAGGCACCTTCAAGGGCCTGGGCGCCAGCCTGCGTCACGGCGTATACCGTGGCACCGGCACCAGCTCGCTGGCTGACCAGGATCAGACCCGTCTGATCTTCAACTACACTTACAACTTCCTGTAAGCCGTAGCTGAACAAGAAGCCTCGCCTAGTGCGAGGCTTTTTTGTGCCTGCACATTCGTATGCATTATGGTTATAAATAAATCGTTATTTATTCTTTTTGTTTTTAATCGAATGCAGGCACATTGAACCCATACGGTACAGAACCCAGCCAAGGAGCCGCAGCCCATGAGCCTCAAACTCGGCGATATCGCCCCCGATTTCGAACAGGATTCCAGCGAAGGCAAGATCCGCTTCCACGAGTGGCTGGGCAATAGCTGGGGGGTGTTGTTCTCTCACCCGGCCGACTTCACCCCGGTGTGCACCACCGAGCTGGGCCTGACGGCCAAGCTCAAAGACGATTTCGCCAAGCGTGGGGTCAAGGCCATCGCCCTGTCGGTGGACCCGGTGGACTCGCACCACCGTTGGATCGAGGACATCAACGAAACCCAGAACACCGTGGTCAATTTCCCGATCATCGCCGACGCCGACCGCAAGGTATCCGACCTGTACGACCTGATTCACCCGAACGCCAGCGACACCCTGACCGTGCGCTCGCTGTTCGTCATCGACCCGAACAAAAAGGTGCGCCTGACCATCACCTATCCGGCCAGTACCGGGCGCAACTTCAACGAAATCCTGCGAGTGATCGATTCGCTGCAGTTGACCGACAACCACAAGGTCGCCACGCCAGGTAACTGGCAGGACGGCGACGAGGTGGTGATCGTGCCTTCGCTCAAAGATGAGGAAGAGATCAAGCAGCGCTTCCCCAAAGGTTACCGGGCGGTCAAACCCTATCTGCGGCTAACCCCTCAGCCAAATCGTTAATGGATTCCTCGTTGCATCGCTCTTAGCCAAGCAGGGATTTTCGGGCCGTTTCGACGGCCCTTTTTTATGCCTGCAGGCTTTTTGAGGCCTAGGGCTGCAAAGCGGCCCTAAGATCTCAAACCCTACAAAGCACTTTATGGAATAAACAAATGAAAAAATATGATTTCTAGATATATATGCCAGCTGTTAATGTCAGCTCCAACAGAACACAAGGAAGCGCTGCAATGCTGGTGGTATCAATCGGTGGTAGCCCAAGTTCCCGTTCACGCTCCGGCGTGCTGCTCGAGCGTTCGCGCCAGTGGCTGCAGAACCGTGGCGTTGAAGTGGTGACCTTCCAGGTGCGTGACTTCCCCGCCGAAGACTTGCTGCATGCCCGTTTCGACAGCCCGCAGGTGCAGCACTTCCAGCAACTGGTGGCCCAGGCCGATGGCCTGATCGTTTCCACCCCGGTGTACAAGGCATCGTTCGCCGGGGCATTGAAGACACTGCTCGACCTGCTGCCCGAACGCGCATTGGCCCACAAGATCGTGTTGCCAATCGCCACCGGTGGCAGCATCGCCCACATGCTGGCGGTGGATTACGCATTGAAGCCGGTGCTGTCGGCACTCAAGGCGCAAGAGACCCTGCAAGGGATCTTCGCCGACGACAGCCAGGTTGCCTACGCAGAAGGCGCCCGGCCGGCACAGTTGGTACCCGCACTTGAAGAGCGCCTGCACGACTCGCTGGAAACCTTCCACGTTGCCCTGGCCCGCCGGCCGCGCCCCGTGGCGCCTGGTGTACTGAACGAACGCTTGATCAGCGCTCGCTGGAGCATCTGAACGGCACTACCCGCTACACCACCTTACTCGCCCGACAACGAGGCAAGCAGGTGCAACCCGAACCTCATTCGCACAGGAGAGCGCCATGCGCACTGTCTTCTTGCGTCGCGGTCTGGTCGCCCTGTTTGCGGCGGCTGTGTCCTTCGGCGCCATTACTCAAGCCCAGGCCGAAAGCCTGCGTATCGGTTACCAGAAATACGGCACCTTGGTGCTGCTCAAGGCCAAGGGCACGCTGGAGAAGCGCCTGGCCGAGCAGGGCGTGCAGGTGCAGTGGACCGAATTCCCCGGTGGCCCGCAGCTCCTCGAAGGGCTCAACGTCGGGTCCATCGATTTCGGCGTAACAGGCGAAACCCCGCCCGTGTTCGCCCAAGCCGCTGGTGCCGATCTGCTCTACGTGGCCTACGAGCCGCCTGCGCCGCACAGCGAGGCGATTCTGGTGCCGAAGGGCTCGCCGATCCAGTCGGTGAAGGACCTCAAGGGCAAAAAAGTCGTTCTCAACAAAGGCTCCAACGTGCACTACCTGTTGGTGCGCGCCCTGGAAGACGCCGGCCTCAAATACAGCGATATCCAGCCGGTCTACCTGCCCCCGGCCGATGCCCGCGCGGCGTTCGAGCGTGGCAGCGTCGATGCCTGGGTGATTTGGGACCCTTACCAGGCCGCCGCCGAACAACAGCTGCAAGCGCGCACCCTGCGTGACGGCAAGGGCCTGGTCGACAACCATCAGTTCTACCTGGCCACCCGCAACTACGCGACCCAGCATCCGGCAGTGATCAACACGGTGATCGAGGAAGTGCGCGCCGTGGGCGAGTGGTCCCAGGCCAACCCGCAGGAAGTGACCGACCAGGTCGCACCGCTGCTCGGCCTGCCCGCCGACATCACCCTGACCTCGGTCAAGCGTCAAGGCTATGGTGCCGCGCCACTGACGCCAGAGGTAGTGGCTGCGCAACAGAAGATCGCCGACACCTTCCAGGCGCTCAAGCTGATACCCAAGCCGCTGAGCATCAAGGACGTGATCTGGACACCCCCGGCCAAGGTCGCTAGCGCGCCTTGATTGTTTCGCCTGTGCCGGGGCGACGCTCCGGCTTGAGCCACCCTTGAGGAGACAACTCCAATGAGCCTTAACATTTTCTGGTTCCTCCCAACCCACGGTGACGGCAAGTACCTGGGCACTTCCGACGGCGCTCGTGCGGTCGATCACGGTTACCTGCAGCAGATTGCGCAGGCCGCCGACCGCTTGGGCTTTGGTGGGGTGCTGATCCCTACCGGCCGTTCCTGCGAGGACTCCTGGCTGGTGGCTGCGTCGCTGATCCCGGTGACACAGCGACTGAAGTTTCTCGTGGCCCTGCGCCCGGGCATCATTTCGCCGACCGTAGCGGCCCGCCAGGCGGCAACCCTGGATCGCCTGTCCAATGGCCGTGCGCTGTTCAACCTGGTAACCGGTGGCGACCCTGACGAGCTGGCCGGTGACGGCCTGCATCTGAACCACCAGGAGCGCTACGAAGCCTCGGTCGAGTTCACCCGTATCTGGCGCAAGGTGCTGGAAGGCGAAAACGTCGATTACGACGGTAAACACATCCAGGTAAAGGGCGCCAAGCTGCTCTACCCACCGATTCAGCAACCACGTCCGCCACTGTATTTCGGCGGTTCGTCCGAGGCCGCACAGGACCTGGCCGCCGAACAGGTCGAGCTGTACCTGACCTGGGGCGAGCCACCGAGCGCCGTTGCTGAAAAAATCGCCCAAGTGCGTGAAAAAGCTGCTGCCCAAGGCCGCGAAGTGCGCTTCGGTATCCGCCTGCATGTGATCGTGCGGGAAACCAACGAAGAAGCCTGGGCTGCCGCCGACCGCCTGATCTCGCACCTGGACGATGACACCATCAGCCGCGCCCAGGCCTCGCTGGCGCGCTTCGACTCGGTGGGCCAGCAGCGCATGGCTGACCTGCACGGCGGCAACCGCGACAACCTGGAAGTCAGCCCCAACCTGTGGGCGGGTGTCGGGCTGGTACGTGGTGGGGCGGGAACCGCGCTGGTAGGCGATGGCCCGACTGTGGCGGCGCGGGTCAAGGAATATGCCGAGCTGGGTATCGATACCTTCATCTTCTCCGGTTATCCACATCTGGAAGAGTCGTACCGCGTGGCCGAACTGCTGTTCCCGCACCTGGATGTGCAGCGCCCGGAGCAACCAAAGACCGGTGGTTACGTGAGCCCGTTCGGCGAGATGGTGGCCAACGACATCCTGCCCAAGTCCGTATCGCAGAGCTGAGGGCCGGGCCATGAGTCGTGCAACTTCCTCCAACCTGGCCCAGCGCCTGGCGCCCTGGGCGTTGCCGGTGCTGCTGTTGGCAGCCTGGCAGCTGGCGGTCAGTGCTGGCTGGCTGTCGACGCGCATTCTGCCGGCGCCCAGCGCAGTGGTCAGCGCCGGTGTCGAGCTGGTGCGCAGCGGCGAAATCTGGACCCACCTGGCCATCAGTGGCTGGCGTGCCGGGCTGGGCTTCGTCATCGGCGGCAGCATCGGCCTGGTGCTGGGCTTCATCACCGGCCTGTCGAACTGGGGCGAACGCCTGCTCGACAGCTCGGTGCAGATGATCCGCAACGTGCCGCACTTGGCGCTGATCCCACTGGTGATCCTGTGGTTCGGTATCGACGAGTCGGCAAAGATCTTCCTGGTCGCGTTAGGCACGTTGTTCCCGATCTACCTGAACACCTACCACGGCATCCGCAACGTCGACCCGGCGCTGGTGGAAATGGCACGCAGCTACGGCTTGTCCGGCTTCGGCCTGTTCCGCCAGGTGATCCTGCCGGGGGCGCTGCCTTCGATCCTGGTGGGCGTGCGCTTCGCTCTGGGCTTCATGTGGCTGACGTTGATCGTTGCCGAAACCATCTCGGCCAACGCCGGTATCGGTTACCTGGCAATGAACGCCCGTGAGTTCCTGCAGACCGACGTGGTGGTGCTGGCCATCGTTCTGTATGCCGTGCTCGGCAAACTCGCCGACCTCGCCGCTCGTGGCCTGGAACGCGTGTGGCTGCGTTGGCACCCAGCCTACCAAGTGGCCAAGAAGGAGGGCGCATGACCGTGCTCAAGGAACAGCCGCCACGCCTGTTGCGTGGCATCCCGCTGGCCTCCAATGGCCTGCGCAAAACCTTTGGCCAGCGCGAAGTGTTGAAGGGCATCGACCTGCACATTCCGGCCGGCCAGTTCGTGGCCATCGTCGGCCGCAGCGGCTGCGGCAAGAGCACCTTGCTGCGGCTGCTGGCCGGGCTCGACCAGCCCACAGCCGGCCAGTTGCTGGCCGGCGCTGCGCCGCTGGAAGAGGCTCGCGAAGAGACTCGCCTGATGTTCCAGGACGCACGCCTGCTGCCATGGAAGAAGGTAATCGACAACGTTGGCCTTGGCCTGTCTGGCGATTGGCGCCCGCGTGCGCTGGATGCATTGGAGGCGGTAGGCCTGGCCGATCGCGCCAATGAATGGCCGGCAGCCCTCTCGGGTGGCCAGAAGCAGCGCGTGGCGTTGGCCCGCGCCTTGATTCACCAGCCGCGCCTGCTGTTGCTGGATGAGCCGCTCGGCGCGCTGGATGCATTGACCCGTATCGAGATGCAGCAATTGATCGAACGCCTGTGGCGTCAGCATGGCTTCACCGTGCTGCTGGTCACCCACGACGTCAGTGAGGCGGTTGCCGTGGCTGACCGGGTGATCCTGATCGAGGACGGCGAAGTCGGGCTCGACCTCACCGTCGACCTGGCGCGGCCTCGGGCGCGTGGTTCACACCGCCTGGCGGCGCTGGAAAGCGAAGTGCTCAACCGTGTTCTGTCGGCCCCGGGCACTGCGCCCGAGCCGGATCCTGTAGCCCCTCTGCCCACGCAGTTGCGTTGGGCGCACTGAATGACCCACTTACCAGACTGAAGCCATAGAGAAGGAATAACATCATGACCATCAAAGCCATCAACGTCCGCAACCAGTTCAAAGGCACCGTGAAAGAAATCCTCGAAGGGCCAGTATTGTCGGAAATCGACGTGCAGACGGCCTCGGGTATCGTTACTTCGGTCATCACCACCCGCTCTGTAAAGGAGCTGGAGCTGCAGGTTGGCAGTGAAGTGATTGCCTTTGTGAAGTCGACTGAAGTGTCCATTGCCAAGTTGTAAGCATTCACCCCCAGGGCTGTTTTGCAGCTCTGGGGGTGATGTGTTGTCAGCTGGCCGGCCGCAGGTTGCCGAATAGCCTGTTGGCTTGTGCCTCGCTCATGCTGCCACGCCACGCGCCTTCCCCGATGTCGCGTTCACTGGCCAGTTTCAGGTGACCTGCTTCAAGCCGAGTGAAGCCTTGTGCCGGTTGCTGGCGGAAGTGAAAGTGCGCGTACCACAATGGCTGCTGGGTACCCAGGTCATTGATGCGGTACTCCTCCAGGTATTCGACAGGGTTGCCCTTGCGGTCCGTCTTCGGCTTCAGTGTGCGTGACCAAACGATTTCCACTTCATTCTGTTCAAGCAGGTCTTCCAGATAGCCCACGGTGGGTTTGCCGGTTGCTTTGGTCTGGGCCGTTCGTAGCTGGCGACCAAATGCTTGTACCTGCTGGGCGGTCGTTTCCAGCCTATGCGTCAGCGCGGTTTGCTCTGGGTTGAGCGTGCCACCTGCTTTCTGCCGAATCCTGTCGGCGATGAAACGCAGTTGCTGTGCATGGCCTTGAGCGATGTCCTCCAGGTCGACGGGCACTGCTTGAGGTGTCTGGTACTGGCGCAACCGGGTTTGTTGCCTCGGGATATCGTCCAGCCGGGCAGTAGCGGTTTCCACAAGGCTCGACATCGTCTCGGTGGGGGCCGCACGCTCGGGCGTGGATAACAGCCATTCTCCCGCCTCGTTCCTGGCATAAACCGTATGAGGTTGATCCGAGTTGGGGTGGTTGATGCGCATGCGTGTCTGCCCCCGTTCGACGTACTCGTTGCCGATAAGCGGCCCCTCGGCGGTTTCGAACAGGCGTGGACGGCTTGGACCGCGAGCGGGCTGTACCGCAGGGCGCTGCCGGTTTGCAGTGACGCTATTGAGACTATCCTCAATATCGCTGACAAGCTGGCGCATCAACTGGCGCAACGAGCGTGTTTCGTTGGTCGACAGCAAGTCCTGGAACGTGTCTTGCCATGCGGTTACATGGCCAATAAAGCGCGTATAGCGGCCTTGCACGCTGGCCAGGAAGGTGCGCTCCTGAGCTCGGCTAAGGCCGGCCCTTTGTAGTTGAAGATGGCTGAAAAGCGTGCTGCGCAAGGCTGCCCCCTGTTCGTTGAAGTGCGCCATGAATGCCGCCATTTGTGGGTGTTCAACGGCGTTTGCGGTGAACAGTGTTGACGACAGGATGGACGCTCGAACGAGCCGGGTATTGGCTACATCGAGGGTCAGGCCCGTGCCTGTGACTTTTGCCAGGTAATCGGTCAGTGCTTTGCCCTGCAATTGGTTGCACCTGGCATGATGACGAATGGCCAGGCGCTCCACCTCCTGCAGCGTTTCGATCATTTCCTGGTTCGCCCGCAGCGAGTCCTGCGTGGCGCGCCTCACCACATGGGTGGGTACCGAGGGCAGTGGCAGGGCCTGGATGGCACTGGTTGCACGCATTGACTGTTGCGTGGCCAAGGTGAAGCGGTCGGCCACCAGATGCATATCGAGTACGCTCATCTCACTGATGTTGGCCTCGCACAGTGAGGTGAACCGGGTGTAGTCCGATCTGCTCAGCGTCGAGCGCTGCTCCTTGAGGCGAGCAAGGCTGCGCGCATTGAACTCGATGTTCTGCATCAACTCATCGCTCAGCTGCTGGCGTGCATTGGCGATTACTGCCTGCTGAGCGTCGCTCAGTGCCCCCCCTTCGGCCACTACTCGCTTGGCCGAGTGGTAGGCCTCTTGTTTTGCGCGCATGCGTATCACGATGCGTTTCAGTTCGTCGTTGATGTCGTGTGCCAGCGCCATGCCGGTCAACTGCTGGGGTTGGCGGCGAAGCAGCACACGCCAGTAGGCAACACCATTCTCGTAAAGGGTGGTAAGTACGCCGCCGCCGCCCGCTAGGCCATTGTCGACCAGCAAGCCGCTCAGCCTGCCTGGTGTCCCCCAAACGCCCTGCTCACTCAGGCGCACGGGTTGCCGATAGGTACGAAGACCCTGTGGCTTGAGCCTCCAGGTGAAGTAAGCGGGGTCCCAGGTCACTGCATACCAGGCGTTGTTGCGGGAAATATAGCGTTGTCCTGTGGCCACATGCTCGAACACGCCAGCACCCTGCGGCAGTGTGGAACGCACCATTGGGCCAGCAGGCAATCCTGCTTCATAACCGGTGAACGGGCTAGGAGGCGCCTTGCGAGTACTGGTAATTGGCCGCAGCGGATCAAGGCGCTGGCGTCGCTGGGTAAGCAGACGCGCTGCAGTTGCAGGGTTGCGTTGGCTGGCTGCCAACGGCGCGAGCGTGAGGATGGCGTCGGTCAGCGATTGCAGCAGGCTGACCAGGTGTTGGATGCCTGTCTCCAGGTTGCCCTTGGCAAAAGCCGTGATCGCAGCATTCGCCGTGTGCCAGCCATCGTACAGCGCCAAGGCCGTGCCTGCGCCGGGCAACAGGCCAAGCACGAGCCTCAGCCCCAGGAAGAAGTAACGATCGAAAACGTCGGGCGCTGCAAGCACCATGTCGGCCTGGCTGCGCGACGTCGCGCGGTGGCTGCGGATGAGGTCGCCCATGTCCTGACGGCACTCATGCGTGGGCAAGGTTTCCGAGCGCGACGCGCCCATCTCTATGAACACCCGGAAGCCCTGTTGCAGCGCAGTGTTGATGTAACTTTCATGATGGTCTGGGTTGCCGGACTGGGCCTGGGTTGCGAGGTAGCGGGCCATCTTCGGGTCCAGCGCCATGCGCTGTAACGCCTCGCACGCTGCGCTGGTGCTGGCATGCTGGCTAACGACACTGCCATTGGGCGCGCCAGGCATGTACAACAGCACTGGGCCATTGGCGTCTGTTATGACATGTATGGCCGACAACCCCACACTGTCGCTGGAGCCGTCTGCTGCGGTTCCTGGCCTAAGCACCAGGGACAGGTATTGAACCGTTCTGGCAGAAACAGCATTGACCTGTTCGCGGCAGAAGGTTTCCAGCAGTCGCTGCCCATCAGCATCGAGGCTGGCCGGTTTGCACAGTGCCAACAAGCGCAGCCGATACGCGTAGGGAGCACGAAGCGTTTCGTGGCGCCACTCAACTTGCCAAGGGGTTTCTTGCTCGAAGCCCAGGTATGCATTGACGATGCGGTTTTCATAGCTGCCGGCGGCGTCTAGCCGGGTGATCAGCTCGGCAATGTAAGCGGGCGTGAGTGCTTGCTGCAGCGTCGGGTGGGTGGCCGGATCGAGCGTGATGATTGCATTATCCAGCAAGAGCCGTCGCTCATCGTCAAGCGCCACGAGGATGAAAGATTCAAGGCTGACATCACTGCGCGCCTCGCTGAACACTGGCACGTCGCGTGAACCTGCGCCGCCCGCTGCGGATTGGCCGGTCACTTGCTTTTTTACCGTGACACTGTTGGCAATGTTCAGGGTTATGTTCGGCATGGTCTGGAGGCCGAACTCATTGCACACGTGGTGTTCCAGCATGTGCCATGTGAACTGCTGGCGCGATGGCAGGCTTACTTTCAGCAGTTCACCCGCGGCGCGGACGGCGTCTTGGTATGCGCTCACCTGGGCAATCAATTCGGTGAGCTCATCGGCACCAAGGTGCTGCAGTGGCATGAGAAGTGTCTGGACACGGCTGCTGCGGTTCAGCTCAGCGAACCGCTCCAAGGCGATGGCCCTGGCCTGGTTCTCACTCATGCACAGCCGCTGCCGGGCTTGCTCTCGTGATGTGTTCGCGGGTAGTGACTCGACGATGGTTTGCACGCAGTGCTGCATGAAGTGCGCGGGAATGGGCGTTTGATCGAGTGTGACTGCGGGCGCATTGGAGAGTGCCTCTAGCAGTTGCACCGCATCCGCTGCGTGCACCGAGTCCAGTATCGCGTCTGGCCAGGCGCCGCACAGCGTTGCCAGCAGGTGTCTGGTGAGCGTGGCTTCATCCTCGAAAGCCATCAGGCCACCCTGTTGACCGGGGCGGTATAGCAGCAGTGAATAGTCCAAGGTGTCGTCAGTGTCCCCGACGGCTGCGCGGAATGTCATGTAGCCAGATAGCGCCCAGCTACGATCACCGGTGCCCAGCATGAGGGTGCTGGCTTGCACAGGGCGCTGGAGGCTTGGCCTGGGTCTGTCAACGAGCGCTTCCACCCAGCCCAGGTGGGTGGCTGAAAGCTCACCCATGGCGTGCTGCAAGCGTGCCTCCAGCAGCAAGCCCTGAGATAGTTCATGGCTGATTCGCGCTATGCGAGTCTGTTCCTCATGAGGCGCTTGCCAGTCATCGGCAGCGACTTGGTCGGGAAGCTCCAGCAGGAAGAGGTTCAGCGAATCCTGAAGCTTAACCAGCTGCTCCAGTTGCTCTCGCAGCCAGGTAACTTCCACCGAGGAGGGCTCTGTATCGTCTCCCAGATACTGCTCTAGCAGTGCTTCCTGGCGCTCGATGCGCTGCCGCCGCCAGCTTGTCGGCAGGTACTGCTCAAGGCTGTCAAAATGCAGCTCTTCGTTCGCCAGTGCGGCATCGGCAGCGATCAGGTCGTCAATGGTGTTGTCGGTCGTGGCGTCGAGGGAATCTGAAATGATCGAACCTCGCTGTGCTTCCCAATCCTGCAGGTCACTCCAATCCAGGGGCTGAGTTGCAGGCTCTTTGCTGGCCTTGAATAAAAAATGGTCGGAAATTGCCTGGATGCGCAGCAGGTGCTCATCCAATAACACGCTGAAGCCATCGTTCGCGATCGGTGAGACGATGACGTTTTCGTTCGAGCCCGTGGTGATCGAATACCTCGGATCTGACCAGAACCAGAAATGGTTCTGATGCACCCAGTTGCGCAGGCTTTGCTGATTGTCGAACGTCAGTAGCGGGGTTCGCGCGCCCGGCCTGTACATCAGCCAGCGTGAACCTTTCGGCTGAGGTGCAATCAGCAATGCCGCCGTGCTGGTAAGGCTCGCGCCATTAGGAAGCTGGCAGTCCAGTTGAGCATATTGCAAGTCAGGCTGATGGCCTTGTTGCCAGTTATCGATGTCCAGTTTGCCGGTGCCAAACGCCATATCCAGGTTGCTCTTAAAGTGTTGGCGCAGCAGGTTGCTTGCATGTTTTTGGCGCGAGAGGGTTGTACCCGGCATCCGGCCGTTCCAGTAGTCATGGGTGGCTTGAAAGTGGGCTGCATTCACTACAGGGCCGAGTTCGCTGAGCCAGTCACTGCCAGCCCATTTCGTTTGCGCCTGTGAGTCGTCCAACCCCCATGTGGTCCACGTCGTATAGGCGGTGGCGAATAGTGGGCTGGCCAGCAGGCGTGCGGCAAAAGTCATCAGGGTGACCTGGCTGTCGCCGTCTTGCAGCCCGCAGGTGTAGGGGTCGATGCCGAGGTGAGCGTGTAGCGTGGCTTGCAGTGTTTGTTTCACGGTGGGGGCACCGTTCAACAGGTTGCGTAATGCAGTGGCGGCACGACGCTGCGCGGGTCTGGCTGCCTCCAGCATGTTGCCTCTGCCGGCTAGCTGGCGGTCGAAGGTGTCTGTGTCTGTCAGGGGTAATGCTTTGACGTAATCGGTTTGCGAACTGCTGGCTGTGGGCATGAGCAATGGTCTCTTTGAGGGGGCGCGCTAGCGCAAGCCTCATTGAAACGATCACTTGGTTTTGCTGGGTGGTAGATGTTTAGGGTCAGGCGCCATTGCGCTTGGGCAGGAAGGGGGGCAGGTAGAGTGACAGGTAGGCTTCGAACACGCGCATGCCTTCTTCCGCCATGCGCGGCGTGATCTGTTCGAACAGCTGCATTGAGCGAGCGTAGACACGGTCGCTCAGCTCCATGGCCAGCGCGAACACATCCACATCGCCCGGCATCGCCGGCAGCTGGAAATGCCGGTCGAACAGGCTGTGCATCAGTTCGCCCAGTTCCATATCGTGCTGGCGGTCAGCCTGCACCACTTCACTCAGCCCGTGCTGGGCGAGGATCAACTGGCGTGCAGCAGCATCTTCGTTGTAGATGGCGAGCATGCGTTGCTCGATCAGCCGCGACAGTTGGTGCCAGGTCGTGAAGGCAAGGCTGTCGATGGGGGCACTCAAGGCCTCGCGAAACGCACGGTGTACGTCGGCCGTCAGTGCTTCCAGCAACGCAGGTACGCTGGCGAAGAAGTGATACACCGACGACGGTGGAATCTGTGCCCGCTCGGCAACGCTGTAGATGGACAGTGCCGCTACCCCTTGTTCGGCCAGCAGCTCGCGCGCAGCCGCCAGGATCGCTTCGATCCTGGCTTGGCTGCTGGCGCGCGGTTTGCGTGGGGTGGCGGTGCGGTTCATCAGTTGCTGATTGCCAGGATGCTGGCCTGGTAAGCACCGACGAACAGGTCAAAGTCGCCGACTTCGTCTTGCTCCAGCTCTGATTGCCTGGCAAGCGACTCGCGGGCCAGCGTTTCGAATGCCTGCTGCTTTTCGCTGCTCAGCGGTTGCTCGCGGAATGTTTCGGCGTGGATACGGCTTTGGCGCAGCGAGAACTGGACGAAACTTTCGTCATGTTCGGTCATGCGTGCCAGCACCTGGGCCGATGGGGTCAGTGAGGTATCGTCGACCTTGGCCTGCTGGGCATCCAGGGCTTTGGCGTGGGCTTCGCCACCTTGGGCCTGGTCGAGCAGGTCGGCCAACTGGCGGATACGCTCGATCAGCTCGCTGGCCCAGTCTTTCAGGCCGATAGGCTGGCCATCGCGGTGCAGCTCGAGCCCCGGACGACGGCCTTCCTTGACCACGGTCAAGAAGTTGTCGGTGCACTGGCCGCACTCGCCGTTGTCCAGCTGCGGGCTTTCTTCCAGGGCGCAGAACAGCAGGAACGCATCGAGGAAGCGCGCTTCGGTCAGGTCGATGCCCACGGGCAGGAACGGGTTGATGTCCAGGCAACGCACCTCTACATACTGCACGCCCCGCGAGGTCAGGGCCTGGATCGGCCGTTCGCCGGTGTAGGTGACGCGCTTGGGGCGAATGTTCGAGTAGTACTCGTTTTCGATCTGCAGGATGTTGGTGTTCAGCTGCACCCATTCGCCGTCCACATGCGTGCCGACTTCAACGTAAGGCGGGTAGGGCGTGCCCACTGCTTTGCGCAGGCTGTCGGTGTAGCTGGCCAGGTTGTTGTAACACGGCGTAAGGCCGGCCTGGGCGTTGCTCTGGTAGCCCAGGTCGCTCATGCGCAGGCTGGTGGCGTAGGGCAGGAACAGGGTCTCGGCGTCCAGCTCTTCGAGCTGGTGCGGGCGGCCACGCAAAAAGCCTTTGTCCAGGGCCGGCGAGGCGCCGAACAGGTACATCAGCAGCCAGCTGTAGCGGCGGAAGTTGCGGATCAGCGCGATGTAGGCCGACGACTGGTAGTCGCGGTCGTCTTCAGTGCTGCCTTCGGCTTCGCGCAGCAGGGGCCAAAGCGCCTCGGGCAGCGAGAAGTTGTAATGGATACCGGCAATGCACTGCATGGTGCGGCCGTAGCGAAGGGCCAGGCCCTTGCGGTAGACGTGCTTGAGCTTGCCGATGTTCGAGGTGCCGTACTCGGCGATCGGGATGTCCTCCTCGGCCGGTAGCGTGCACGGCATCGACGGGCTCCACAGGTATTCGTCGCCCAGCTTGCTGTAGACGAAACGGTGGGTCTCTTCGAGGCTTTCGAGCACCTTGGCCGGGTCGGGCAGGGCTGGGGTGATGAACTCCAGCAGCGACTCGGAATAATCGGTGGTGATCTGCTCGTTGGTCAGCGCCGATCCCAGTGCGTCCGGATGCGGGGTCTGGGCCAGGCGACCTTCGTCGGTCACGCGCAGGCATTCGCGCTCAATGCCGTGCAGGCACTGCTTGAGCAGGGGGAGATTGGCGCCGAGCAGGCTCAGGCGGCGGTTGAGGAGGTCGCTCAAGATGTATTCCTTCACGCGTCAGTCGCCCCAATATGGGGGTAGAGATAACGGTCTACAAGGGTAGGAAGAAAGGAACTGGCGTTGTCGCCTGGTTTACGCGGATCCAGCAGTGCCAGCGCACTGCTGAAAATACCGCAGATACGGCTTGGTGAGCTAGAGAACCGCGAAGGTTCCTTGCGCTTTTGCCACCAGCTTGTCGCCCTGGACTACGTCAGCGTCGACCACCAGGGTGCGCCGCCCGGCGTGCAGTACACGGGCGGTACACAGCACTTCACCGTCGCTGACGGCGCGCATGTAGTTGATCTTGCACTCGATGGTGACGCTTTGCTGGTCAAAGCCATGGCTGGCCGAGCAGGCCAGGCCCATGGCGATGTCCACCAGGCTGAAGATGGCCCCGCCGTGCAGCTTCTGGCCACGGTTGCGCAAGTGCGGCTCGAGGGCCAGGGCCACCTCGGCAACACCGGTATCCAGGCGTTGCAGGCGGCAGCCCAGCAGTTGGCTGAAGGCGCTTTCGACGTATTCGCGCGGTACGTCCATCACTTCTTCTTCAACTGCTTGGCGTTGGCGAACAGGGAGGCCATGGCATTGTTGGCCGGTGCGGCAGTGGTGGTTTCACGCTGGCGCGGGGCCTGCTGCTGGCGGTTGCCGCCATTGCCACGATTGCCGCCACGGTTGCCTTCGACCTTTTCGCCGGGGGTGTCGCTCATGCGCATGGACAGGCCGACGCGCTTGCGCGGGATATCCACTTCCATGACTTTGACCTTGACCACATCGCCGGCCTTGACCGCTTCACGCGGGTCTTTGATGAACTTCTCCGACAGTGCCGAGATGTGTACCAGGCCGTCCTGGTGCACACCGATGTCGACGAAGGCGCCGAAGTTGGTGACGTTGGTCACCACGCCTTCCAGGATCATGCCGGGTTCGAGGTCCTTGAGGTCTTCGACGCCGTCCTGGAAGGTGGCGGTCTTGAACTCGGGGCGTGGGTCGCGACCAGGCTTGTCCAGCTCTTGCAGGATGTCGGTGACGGTCGGCAGGCCGAAGGACTCGTCGGTGAACTTCTTCGGGTCCAAACGCTTGAGGAAGCTGCTGTCGCCAATCAGCGAGCGAATGTCGCGCTCGGTGTCGGCGGCGATGCGCTGCACCAGCGGGTAGGCCTCAGGGTGCACCGCAGAGGCGTCCAGCGGGTTGTCGCCGTTCATCACACGCAGGAAGCCGGCGGCTTGCTCGAAGGTTTTTTCACCCAGGCGGCTGACCTTTTTCAGCGCTGCACGGGTGGCGAAGGGGCCGTTGGCATCGCGGTGGGCAACGATGTTCTGTGCCAGCGTGGCGTTGAGGCCGGAGATACGGGTCAGCAGCGCCACCGAGGCGGTGTTCACGTCCACACCCACGGCGTTCACGCAGTCCTCGACCACGGCGTCCAGGCCACGCGCCAGTTTCAGCTGGGACACGTCGTGCTGGTACTGGCCGACACCGATGGATTTCGGGTCGATTTTCACCAGCTCGGCCAGCGGGTCCTGCAGGCGGCGAGCAATCGACACGGCACCACGGATCGACACGTCCAGGTCCGGGAACTCGCGGGCGGCCAGTTCCGAGGCCGAATACACCGACGCGCCGGCTTCGGAGACCATGATCTTGGTGATTTTCAGTGCTGGGTATTTTTTAACCAGCTCGGCCACCAGCTTGTCGCTTTCACGGCTGGCGGTGCCGTTGCCGATGGCGATCAGCTCCACCGAGTGCTTGGCGCACAGTGCGGCCATGACGGAAAGGGTGCGGTCCCAGTCGTTCTTCGGCGCGTGCGGGTAGACCGTGGTGTAGTCCAGCAGCTTGCCGGTGGCATCGACCACGGCGATCTTGCAGCCGGTGCGCAGGCCCGGGTCGAAGCCCAGGGTAGCACGTGGGCCAGCCGGGGCGGCCAGCAGCAGGTCGTGCAGGTTGTGGGCGAACACGTTGATCGCTTCGCCTTCGGCGTTGTCCCGCAGCTCGCCGAACAGGTCGGTTTCCAGGTGGGTATACAGCTTGACCTTCCAGGTCCAGCGCACCACTTCGCCCAGCCATTTGTCGGCTGGGCGGCCGCGGTTTTCGATGCCGACGTGGCTGCCGATCATCAGTTCGCATGGGTGCAGGGTACCGGGCAGCTCTTCGCCGACCTTGAGCGATGCGCTCAAAACACCTTCATTGCGCCCGCGGAAGATGGCCAGCGCACGGTGCGACGGCGCAGTGCGCAGCAGTTCGTCGTGGGCGAAGTAATCGCGGAACTTGGCGCCTTCTTCTTCCTTGCCGGCCACCAGGCGGGCGCTGAGCACGGCTTCCTGCTTGAGGAAACTGCGCAGCTTGTCGAGCAGGGCGGCGTCTTCGGCAAAGCGCTCCATCAGGATGTACTTGGCGCCTTCCAGTGCCGCCTTGACGTCGGCCACGCCCTTTTCGGCGTCGACGAAGCGTGCGGCTTCGCTTTCCGGTGCCAGGGTCGGGTCGTTGAACAGGCCGTCGGCCAGCTCGCCAAGGCCGGCTTCCAGGGCGATCTGGCCCTTGGTGCGACGCTTCTGCTTGTACGGCAGGTACAGGTCTTCGAGGCGCGTCTTGGTGTCGGCCAGCTTGATCTCGCGGGCCAGTTCCGGGGTCAGCTTGCCCTGCTCCTCGATGCTGGACAGGATGCTGGCGCGGCGCTCGTCGAGTTCGCGCAGGTAGCGCAGGCGTTCTTCCAGATGGCGCAACTGGGTATCGTCCAGGCTACCGGTCACTTCCTTGCGGTAACGGGCGATGAAGGGCACGGTCGAGCCTTCGTCCAACAGGCCCACGGCCGCCTCGACCTGCTGGGGGCGTACGCCCAGTTCCTCGGCGATACGGCTGTTGATGCTGTCCATGTAAACCACCTGACATTTGTGAATACGGGGGTCGCCTGTGGGCTTTTCGCCCGGCGGCGCTGGATGAAAGGCGCGCATTATACCCATCGCAAACGCCTTGCGGTGATGGCGCCCGGCCAGCCGGAACTGGCGCCGGGGGAAAAATCTGCTAACAATGCTCACGCAACGTGCAGCAATGGCTACGCCATAATGCGCGGCGAAATCAGAGGAGTTATTCATGACCGGCACGCCAAACACCGCTGAAGGTGACAAGATTCTCATCGTCGACGACGATCCGGGGCTGAGCAGCCTGCTGGAACGTTTCTTCACCAGCAAGGGCTACCGTGCCCGCGCGGTGCCCAACACCGAGCAGATGGACCGTCTGTTGCAGCGCGAAGTGTTCAACCTGGTGGTACTCGACCTGATGCTGCCAGGTGAGGATGGCCTGTCTGCGTGCAAGCGCCTGCGCCAGCAGAACAACCAGATCCCGATCATCATGCTGACCGCCAAGGGCGATGAGCTCAGCCGCATCAAAGGCCTGGAACTGGGTGCCGACGACTACCTGGGCAAACCCTTCAACCCGGACGAACTGATGGCGCGGGTCAAGGCTGTGCTGCGTCGCCAGGCGCCCAGCGTACCGGGTGCGCCGGGCAGCGAAGACGAGTCGGTCACCTTCGGCGACTACGAGCTTTCGCTGGCCACCCGCGAACTCAAGCGTGGCGACGAAGTGCACATGCTCACCACCGGTGAATTCGCCGTACTCAAGGCCCTGGTGATGCACGCCCGCGAGCCGTTGACCCGCGACAAGCTGATGAACCTGGCCCGTGGCCGTGAGTGGGATGCACTGGAGCGCTCCATCGACGTGCAGATCTCGCGCCTGCGTCGCATGATCGAACCGGACCCGTCCAAGCCGCGTTACATCCAGACCGTATGGGGCGTGGGCTACGTGTTCGTACCGGACGGAAACGCCGGTAAATGATGCCGCGCCCTTCATGAAAACACCGGTCTGGTTTCCGCAAAGCTTCTTCGCCCGCACCCTGTGGCTGGTGTTGATCGTCGTCCTGTTCTCCAAGGCGCTGACCCTGGTCTACCTGCTGATGAACGAGGACGTGCTGGTCGACCGTCAGTACAGCCACGGGGTAGCGCTGACATTGCGCGCCTATTGGGCCGCCGACGAAGAAAACCGCGACAAGATCGCCGAGGCGGCAGGCCTTATCCGCGTGACCGGCTCGGGCGTGCCCGAAGGGGAGCAGCACTGGCCCTACAGCGAAATCTACCAACGGCAGATGCAGGCCGAACTGGGTGACGACACCGAAGTTCGGCTGCGCATTCACGCGCCGCCAGCGTTGTGGGTCAACGCGCCAAGCCTTGGGCCTGGTTGGCTGAAAGTGCCGCTGTACCCGCACCCGTTGCGTGGGCAGAAAATCTGGAACGTGCTGGGCTGGTTCCTGGCCATCGGCCTGTTGTCTACCGCTTCGGCGTGGATTTTCGTGCGCCAGCTGAACCAGCCGCTCAAGCGCCTGGTGTTTGCCGCTCGCCAGCTTGGCCAGGGGCGCAGTGTGCGCCTGCCGATCAGCGATACGCCCAGCGAGATGACCGAGGTGTACAAGGCCTTCAACCAGATGGCCGAGGATGTCGAGCAGGCCGGGCGCGAGCGCGAGCTGATGTTGGCTGGGGTTTCCCATGACCTGCGCACACCGCTGACACGTCTGCGGCTGTCGTTGTCACTGCTGAACAGCGACAGCGATTTGAGTGACGACATGGTCCGCGATATCGAGGACATGGACGCGATTCTCGATCAGTTCCTGGCGTTTATCCGCGATGGCCGTGACGAACCGGTGGAAGAGGTCGACCTGGCTGACCTGGTACGCGAGGTGGTGGCGCCGTACAACCAGCCACAAGAGCGCGTGCGCCTGTGCCTGGAGCCGATTCCACCGTTCCCGCTGCGCCGGGTTTCGCTCAAACGCATGTTGGGCAACCTGATCGGCAACGCCTTGCACCATGCTGGCAAGGGGGTCGAGGTGGCGGCCTATGTGTCGGGTGACGAAAGTGCGCCGTACGTGGTGCTGAGCGTGCTGGACCGCGGCACCGGGATCGACGAGTCGGAGTTGGAAACCATCTTCAACCCGTTCATTCGTGGTGACCGGGCGCGGGGTGGCAAGGGCACAGGCCTGGGGCTGGCGATCGTCAAACGGATCGCGGCGCAGCATGGCGGGAATGTGGAATTGCGTAACCGGTCTGGTGGCGGGATCGAAGCGCGGGTCAGGCTGCCATTGGGGCTGCTGCTACCGCGTAATGCCGTGTGATTGCTGGGGCCGCAAAGCGGCCCCAAAAATCTCAGCCTTTGCCCTTGGTCCGGGTCTGATTCGGCCCGCCATTCTTCTCCAGGTGTTCGATGATCATCCCGGCCACGTTCTTGCCGGTGGTCACTTCAATGCCTTCCAGCCCCGGCGACGAGTTCACCTCCATCACCAGCGGCCCATGGTTGGAGCGCAGGATATCCACACCCGCCACGCTCAGCCCCATCACCTTGGCCGCGCGAATCGCGGTAATCCGCTCTTCAGGGGTTATCTTTATCAGGCTGGCAACGCCACCACGGTGCAGGTTGGAGCGAAACTCGCCCGGCTTGGCCTGACGCTTCATCGAGGCAATCACCTTGTCGCCCACCACGAAGCAGCGAATGTCGGCGCCACCGGCCTCTTTGATGTACTCCTGAACCATGATGTTCTGCTTGAGGCCCATGAACGCTTCGATCACTGACTCGGCCGCCTGGGTGGTTTCGCACAGCACCACGCCGATGCCTTGAGTGCCTTCCAGCACCTTGATCACCAAAGGGGCACCGTTGACCATCTGGATCAGGTCGGGGATGTCGTCCGGCGAGTGGGCGAAGCCTGTGATCGGCAGGCCGATGCCGCGCCGCGACAACAACTGCAACGAGCGCAGCTTGTCGCGTGAGCGGGCAATGGCCACCGACTCGTTGAGCGGGTACACGCCCATCATTTCGAACTGGCGCAGTACTGCGCAGCCGTAGAAGGTAACCGAAGCACCGATGCGCGGGATCACCGCATCGAAGCCTTCCAGCGGCTTGCCGCGGTAGTGGATCTGCGGCTTGTGGCTGGCAATGTTCATGTAGGCCCGCAGGGTATCGATCACCACCATTTCGTGGCCACGCTGGATACCGGCTTCGACCAGGCGGCGGGTGGAATACAGACGCGGATTGCGCGACAGCACAGCGATCTTCATGCAGCACCTGTGACAGGGGAAAGGGTGGCCGGGAAGGCCGGTTTGTCTTGTACGTATTTCAGGCCGGGGTTGACCACCAATTGGCCGTGGATGAGGGCCTTGGAACCAAGCAACAGGCGGTAGCGCATATTCTTGCGGCAGGCCAGGGTGAACTCCACCTCCCACACACCATCGCCCAGCGCCAGTGACGTGCGGATGACATAGCGGGTCTGGGCCTGGCCGTTGGAGCTTTTGATGGTTTTCATGGTGACCAGCGGCGCCTCGCAGCGGCGGTGACGCAGTTGCACCACCGAGCCCAGGTGCGCGGTGAAACGGACCCAGGGCTGGCCATCGCGCTCGAACGGTTCCACCTCTGTGGCGTGCAGGCTGGAGGTGCTGGCACCGGTGTCGATCTTGGCGCGCAGCCCGGCCACGCCGAGGTCAGGCAAGGCGACCCACTCGCGCAGGCCGATCACAGTCAAATGGTCAAATGTCTTCACGAAGCACACCCTGCGAATGAGGTGGTGAACTGTAAGCACGGCGGGGACTTTTTGCATCCGTATGTGAAGGTAGTACAGTTCGATGAAAGACAGAATCCGAGGTAACGGGATGGCACAAAAAGCCGAAGACGACGATAAGGTTCGTCTGGACAAATGGCTGTGGGCGGCGCGCTTTTACAAGACGCGCGCACTGGCCAAGGCCGCGATCGAAAGCGGCAAGGTGCATTGCCGGGGCGAGCGATGCAAGCCGGGCAAAGAACCGCGGGTGGGCGACGAGTTCGTGCTGCGCACCGGGTTCGATGAACGTACCGTGGTGGTGAAAGCGTTGTCGGTGGTGCGGCGTGGGGCGCCAGAGGCGCAGACGCTGTACGAGGAAACCGAAGAAAGTGTGCGTCGCCGTGAGCAGGCGGCCGACTTGCGTAAGGCGGGGGCGATGGGGGTGACTACCGATGGCCGGCCGACCAAAAAGCAGCGGCGGCAGATACACCAGTTGCATGGGAGCTTTGAATAGCCGGGGCCGCTTTGCGGCCTATCGCGACACAATGGACCTGCGCACACCATTCAATGTGGTAGCGGCCTTGTGTCGCGATAGGCTGCGCAGCAGCCCCAGGGTTTAGCGGACTACCGCCAACTTGCCGACCAACGGTAACTTGGCCGCGATCGTGAACAGTGGCGCCGTCCAGCGCATCAGCGCCTCGCTGCCCTTGGCCGCCAGCGGGGTGTAATAGCTCCAGCCCAACGCCAGCACCGCCATCAGCAACCCGCCAATGTAGTCATCCTGCCCCCAGTGAGCACCCGCTACCAGGCGCGGCAGCATGAACAGCAGCGCCAGCCCCCAGACCACCAGGTACTGCACCAGGCGGCGGCAGAACACGCTCATGAACAGCGCCCAGATCAGCAACACCGAGGCGTGATCGCCCGGGAAGCTCTTGCTGGAACGGTCCTTGAGCTCCCAGGCCTTCTCCAGGTTGGGGTAGTAGTCACTGAGGTGCACGACGTCGTCGAAGATCATCGACGGGCTCTTGTGTTGCCAGCCGGCTGCATCCACCCACTTGGAAAACAGTGCGCGAATCACCACTAAGAGGAGTAGCGTGACCAGAAAGCCGAAAAATGCCTGGCGAACTTGCGCTGCCTTGAACACCCAGTCACCACGGATGAGCACTGTCAGCAGGATCAGGCCGACGACGATGTCGAACGGGCGCAGGCTGCCGACGGTCCAGATGTAGCGCCAAGTGGTGTTGTCGGCCAGCGGCGCATTCAGGCTGTGAAACAGCCACTCGTCGAAAGTCAGGCACAGGATCTGGCCAATGGGCCATAACCAGAAACACAGTAGAGCGATGGGAAGCAGCGTACAGGCTGCCAATGGCCCCAAAGACCACCTTGCTTGGAACAGTGGTCGATTGTCCATAAAATACCTCTATTGCAAACAGGAATCGGAGCGCCTTGTGAGCGCTCTGTCACGGGTTCTCGCAGGTTTCCGATAACCCTTGTAACCATTTTGTCATCATTTTTAGATAGCCAAAACCTATGAGCGATTTGCCTGATACCGATTTCACCCAACGTTTCATCTTCGACGAGCGCGATGTGCGCGGCGAGTGGGTGTCTCTGGATGACAGCTACGCCGCAGTATTGGCGCGCCATGAGTACCCACAGCCGGTCAAGGCATTGCTCGGCGAACTGATGGCCGCCACCGCCTTGCTGGTCGGCGCGATGAAGTTCGATGGCTTGCTGATTTTGCAGGCGCGCTCGGCAGGGCCGATTCCGCTGCTGATGGTGGAATGCTCCGGTGACCGCGAAATTCGCGGCATGGCCCGCTACGAAGCAGAGCAGATCCCGGCGGATGCCAGCCTGTCGCAACTGATGCCCGACGGCCACCTGACCCTGACCATCGACCCGGTCAAGGGCCAGCGCTACCAGGGTACCGTCGACCTCGATGGCGCCAACCTGTCGGAATGCTTCACCAACTACTTCGTCCAGTCGCAGCAGTTGAATACGCGCTTCTGGCTCAACGCCGAAGGCGGCAAGGCCCGTGGCTTGTTGCTGCAGCAGCTGCCGCGTGATCGCCAGCCGGATGATGAAGAGCGTGAGGACAGCTGGCAGCACGTGGTGGCCCTGGCCAAGACCCTCAAGCCCGAAGAGTGGGCCGAAGGCAACGAAACCCTGTTGAACCGCCTGTACCACGAAGATGCCGTGCGCCTGTTCGATATCCAGCCGCTGCGCTTCAATTGCAGCTGTTCGCGCGAGCGCTCCGGCAATGCGTTGGTCAGCCTGGGCGAGCACGATGCCAAGGCGCTGGTAGAAGAGTGCGGTGGGACGGTGGAGATCGATTGCCAGTTCTGCAACGAGCGCTATTTCTTCGATGTCAGCGATGTAGCGCAACTGTTTGCTGGTGGCGGCACTGACGTGGCCTCAGAAACTCGCCACTGAAACGGTTAATCACAGGACAATCTCCTGTCGAATTGCGCAAAAGCGCAGTTCTGACAGGAGGGGCCTACTTTTTTTGGGCGTTTCTGGCATAATCCGGCCACTTTTTTCGCTGTAGTAGTTTTTTCAAGACAACTACAAAACGTTTGGAGCACTCGGCCTCGGGCCGGATGGGGTATCTCATGACGCAAGCCAACAACACCGTGTACACCGACCTGAGCGTCGATGAGCTGGTAAAAGAAGCGCTGCAACGCGGTGAAGGTGTACTAGCCGATACTGGCGCACTGGTCGTAGAGACCGGTCACCGTACTGGCCGTTCGCCGGCTGACCGTTTCATCGTCGAAGAACCTTCCACCCAGGACGCCATTTCCTGGGGCCCGATCAACCGCAAGTTCCCGGCCGACAAGTTCGATGCCCTGTGGGCTCGCGTCGAGGCGTTCAACAACGCCCAGGATCACTTCGTTTCCTATGTTCACGTAGGGGCGGCTGCCGAGCACTACCTGCCGGTGAAGATGACCACCCAGACTGCCTGGCAGAACCTGTTCGGCCGTTGCCTGTTCATCAACCCGGAGCAGTTCAACCCGGCTGGCCGCGACCAGTGGCAGGTCCTGAACGTCGCCAACTTCGTCTGCGAGCCTGAGCGTGACGGCACCAACTCCGACGGTTGCGTGATCATCAACTTCGCCCAGAAGAAGGTGCTGATCGCTGGCATGCGTTACGCCGGTGAAATGAAGAAAGCCATGTTCTCGGTGCAGAACTTCCTGCTGCCGGCTGCCGACGTGCTGCCAATGCACTGCGCGGCCAACATCGGTGAAGAAGGTGATGTGACCCTGTTCTTCGGCCTGTCCGGCACCGGCAAGACCACCCTGTCTGCCGACGAAAGCCGTTACCTGATCGGTGACGACGAGCACGGTTGGGGCGAAGGCGTTGTCTTCAACATGGAAGGTGGCTGCTACGCCAAGTGCATCGACCTGTCCGAGAAGAACGAGCCGGTCATCTGGAAAGCCATCAAGCACGGCGCGGTGCTGGAAAACGTCGTGCTCGACGCCAACAAGCACGCCGACTACACCGATGTCAGCCTGACCCAGAACAGCCGTGCGGCCTACCCGCTGGAGCACGTTGCCAAGCGCTCCGAAGCGAACCTGGGCGGCGAGCCTAACGCAGTCATCTTCCTGACCTGCGACCTGACCGGTGTACTGCCTCCGGTTTCGATCCTGAACAACGAGCAGGCGGCCTACCACTTCCTGTCCGGCTATACCGCGCTGGTCGGTTCGACCGAAATGGGTTCGGGCGGCGGCATCAAGTCGACCTTCTCCACCTGCTTTGGCGCACCGTTCTTCCCGCGCCCGGCTGGCGAGTACGCCGAGCTGCTGATCAAGCGCATCAACGGCTTCAACTCCAAGGTTTACCTGGTCAACACCGGCTGGACCGGTGGTGGCTACGGCGTTGGCAAGCGCTTCAGCATCCCGACCACCCGTGCCGTGATCGCGGCGATCCAGAGCGGCGCGCTGGTCGGTGCCGAAACCGAGCACCTGGACATCATCAACCTGGACGTGCCGAAGGCTGTTCCGGGCGTTGAAACCGAGCTGCTCAACCCGCGCACCAACTGGGCTGACAAAGCTGCCTACGACGAGGCCGCCAAAGGTCTGGCCAAGCTGTTCATCGAAAACTTCAAGAAGTTCGAAGTTTCCGACGCCATCAAGGCCGCTGGTCCACAGCTGTAAGCTGAGCCAGCCGCAACGAGAAAGCCGCCCCCAGGGGCGGCTTTTTTGTTCCTGCAAATCAGCAAGGCCGCTCCCACAGGGGAGCGCAGGCAGCGCAAACCTGGATTTTCTGATTCACTGTCAGCATCAATTGCGAAGACAAGAGCCAGACAGATGACCGAATCCCCTCAGCGCACTGCCTTCTCCCACTTCCACACCGTCCTCACCCGCCCTTCGGACAACGACATCAACGGCCATATCGCCGGGGCTACCGTGCATGGCTTTTTCGAAACCGCCATCCAGGCATTTTTCGTCGAACAGGCCGAACTGGACCTGCGTGACGGCGAACTGGCGGCCTTCGTGGTCAGTTCGGCGGCGGACTTCTACGCACTACCGGGCTTCCCGGACGTGCTGGAGGTGGGGTTGGGAGTGACGCGCCTGGCGGGCAGCACGGTGGAGTACCGCTTGGCGCTTTACCGTCCAGGCGAATCAGAGGCGTGTGCGGCGGGCACGGTGGTGCAGGTGTTCATCGAGCGTGCCAGTGGCCGGCCTGTGGCACTGCCAGAGGCGCTTCAGGCGATCCTGTCCGGCCTTGTACTGGAACCACAGGCATAAAAAAGCCCCGCCACAAGGGGCGGGGCTTTTGCTGCCGGGGCGAGGCCCTCAGGCATCAGTCGCGCCAGTGGCGCTTGTGCTTGCGGTGGCCGTAATGGTGGCCACGGTCGTAGTGGCGACGGTCGTCGTAGCCGCGACGGTAGCGGCGATCGTCATGACGCTCGTCTTCGTCGGCCTTGTTGCCCATGTAGTTACCCAGTGCGCCACCGGCACCACCGCCGGCTGCCGGCCAATGTAGCTACCGGTGGTGCCGCCCACCGAGCGACCTACCACGTTACCGCCTGCCGCGCCCAGTGCGCCGCCGATAGCGGCCTCACCGCGCTGGCGCTTGTCCGCGCCCAGGGCACCGCCTGCCGCGCCGCCCAGGCCGGCACCAATGGCGCCGCCGGTGCTACCGCCGATGGAGTTGCCCACCACTGAGCCCAGTACCCCACCCAATGCGCCGCCAATGCCGGCCTCGGTGGTGCCGCCTGCCATGGAAACGCCGCTGAGCAAGCTGAAAGACAACAACAGAATCGAGGAGTACTTCTTCATCAAGAGAGCCTCATAGGGATGACGAGGCGAATTTGAGGCTAAGCGGCCTGGCTGGCAACGGAAATCCGACGAGTAACACGAGTTGTACACAATTCTCTAAGTTACTGTATTTGCTGTGAAACTTTATCGATTTTCGGCTGTCTGAGACCTTTATGACAAAGCCCTGAACCCCAACGGAACAGGGCTTTTTTCGTTTTTACAGGATGCGCCCGTCGTCCCGCGCGCGCTCCAGTTTGATCGCGATGAACTTCGATGTCGGTGTGTGGCTGCCATCGCCAATGCTCTCCAGCGGCACCAGCGGGTTCACCTCGGGGTAATACGCCGCCGCCTGCCCGGCCGGGATGTCGAAAGGCAGCAAGGTAAAGCCTTGCACCCGGCGCACATGCTCATCTCCCCACAGCGAAACGATGTCGACTTTCTGCCCTGGCTGGAAGCCCAGGCGGATGATGTCGGCTTCGTTGGCGAACAGCACCTCACGTTGGCCGCGCACGCCCCGGTAGCGGTCGTCCAGGCCGTAGATGGTGGTGTTGTACTGATCGTGCGAGCGCATGGACTGCATGATCAGGTCCGGCAGTTGGCCACTGGCGCGCACGCGCTCATCGAGTAGCGAATCCGGCAGCAGGTTGGCCTTGAAGTTGGCGCGACCGGTGCTGGTCTTCCATTCGCGACTGGCGGCGCTGTTGCCCAGGTAGAAGCCACCTGGGTGTTGCAGGCGCTGGTTGAAACCGCTGAAGCCGGCGATGGTATCGCCGATCAGGTCGCGGATTCGGTCGTAGTCAGCCACCAGCCAGTGCCAGTCCACCGGTTGCTTGCCCAGGGTGGCGGCGGCGATGCCGGCAACGACTGCCGGTTCCGAGCGCATTTGCGTCGACAGCGGCTTCAGCTGGCCGTTGGAGGCGTGCACCATGCTGAACGAGTCCTCCACTGTCACCGCTTGTGGCCCGTCGGCCTGCAGGTCGATGTCGGTACGGCCCAGGCACGGCAGGATCAGCGCCTGCTTGCCGTGGACCAGATGGCTGCGGTTGAGCTTGGTGCTGATGTGCACGGTCAGCTCGCAGTTGCGCAATGCCTGGGCGGTGCGCTCGGTGTCTGGCGTGGCTTGGGCGAAGTTGCCACCCAGGCCGATGAATACTTTGGCGCGGCCGTCGAGCATGGCGTGGATGGCTTCGACGGTGTTGTGGCCATTGTGCCGGGGCACGGGGAAGCCAAAGCGCTTTTCGAGGGCGTCAAGCAGGGCCACCGGCGGGCGCTCGTTGATGCCCATGGTACGGTCACCCTGCACGTTGCTGTGGCCGCGCACCGGGCACAGGCCGGCGCCTGGCGCGCCGATGTTGCCGCGCAGCATCTGCAGGTTGACGATTTCCTGGATGGTCGGCACCGAATGGCGGTGCTGGGTGATGCCCATTGCCCAACACATGATCACCCGCTTGCCACGGCAGTACATGCGCGCGGCCAGCTCGATGTCGGCCAGGGTCAGGCCGGACTGCGCCTGGATGTGTTCCCACGGCGTGGCATCCACCACAGCCAGGTACTCGTCGACGCCATGGCCATGCTCGGCAATGAAGGCATGGTCGAACACGGCCGGCTCGCCTTTGGCCTGGGCTTCGCGTTCCCATTGCAGGACGAACTTGGCCATGCCGCGCAGCATCGCCATGTCGCCGCCCAGCGCCGGGCGGAAGAACGCGGTGTTGGTTGGCCGGTCACTGTTGGTCAGCATCTCCAGCGGGTTCTGCGGGTGCTGGAAGCGCTCCAGGCCACGTTCCTTGAGCGGGTTTACGCACACCACCTGGGCGCCACGTTTCACCGCATCACGCAGCGGGTCGAGCATGCGAGGGTGGTTAGTACCGGGGTTCTGGCCCCAGACAAAGATCGCATCGGCATGCTCGAAGTCGTCGAAGGTGACGGTGCCCTTGCCAACCCCGACGCTTTGCCCCAGGGCCACGCCGCTGGCCTCGTGGCACATGTTCGAGCAGTCGGGGAAGTTGTTGGTGCCGTAAGCGCGCACGAACAGTTGGTACAGGTACGCCGCTTCGTTGCTGGCGCGCCCCGAGGTATAGAATTCGGCCTGGTCCGGGTTGGCCAGCTTGTTCAGCTCGCGGGCGATCAGGGCGAATGCGGCCTCCCAGCGGATAGGCAGGTAGCGGTCGCTGGGTGCGTCGTAGACCATCGGCTCGGTCAGGCGCCCCTGGTACTCCAGCCAGTAATCGCTCTGCTGCAGCAACGAGTTGACACTGTATCGGGCGAAAAAGGCCGCATCGACACGGCGCTTGGTCGCCTCCCAGTTCACCGCCTTGGCGCCGTTCTCGCAGAACTTGACCATGCCGGTTTCAGGCGAATCGCCCCAGGCGCAGCCGGGGCAGTCGAAACCGCCGTTCTGGTTGGTTTTGAGCAGGGCGCGAATGTTCTTCAGTGCGTTATCGCTGCCGACCCAGGCCTTGGCCACGCTGCGCAGTGCGCCCCAGCCACCGGCGGGGCCGTGGTAGGGCTTGTAGCGAGGGGTAGAGGCTGGGGCGTTGTCCGGAAGGTGCTGGTACGAGGTCACGGCTGTTACGACTCCGCCGCTGGGCTGTAGACCCGCGGTGCGCTGTGCTTGGGCAAATGGATGAGGTTGAGGTTGTGCTTGCGTGCCCATTGCAGGGCAAGGCCAGTGGGCGCCGACAGGCTGACCAGGGTCTGGATACCGGCGCGCAGCACCTTCTGGATCAGCTCCAGGCTGCAGCGGCTGGTGACGATGGCCAGGCCGCCCTGGCTGTCGATGCCTTGGCGCAGCAAGGCGCCGATCAGCTTGTCGAGGGCGTTGTGCCGGCCAATGTCTTCACGGCCGAGCAGCAATTCGCCATGGCGGTCCATGAACAGTGCCGCATGTACGGCGCCGCAGTGCTGGCCCAGAGGCTGGAAGGCATCGATGCGCTCGCGCAGGCCGACCAGCCACTGGGCCGGCGGCAGGGGGGCACCCGGCAGCACGGCCAGTTCCGGCAGCGCCTGCTCCAGGGCTTCGACCCCACACAGGCCACAACCACTGGTGCCGGCCAGCTGGCGGCGCTGGTTCTTCAGGTTCCAGAATGCCCGGCTGGAAATTTCCAGGTCGGCATACATCGCCGAGCCGCTGCCCGACAGCTTGAGGTCGTAGATTTCTGCGGTGCCTTCGACAATCCCGCTGCCGACGCTGAAGCCCACGGCGAAATCTTCCAAATCGGTGGGGCTGACCAGCATCACCGCCTGGTTGAGGCCGTTATAGACGATGGCCAGGGCCACTTCCTCGGCCAGTGGGGTGCTGTCGCGTTTGGCGTCGCTGAGCTGGACGTAATCGTATCTATTGCTGGCGGCGGGCATGGACAAGGGCGATGAGGCCGCGCAGACCGGAGGCTTGCTGTTCATCGGGGCGCTGAATACCGGCGGCTTTCTGATTGCACAAGCCTAGGCTTGCGTGCCAGCGGCGTCTAATCGCTAGGCTCTATGCCTTGATAGACCGCGTCGATTGGCCGCATGGGGCGAGAGTGGCAAAGCTGGCCTAGACTCCTGTGTCCGAGGTTTCGTCAACAAGGAGAGCGCAATGAGCCTGTTCAGTTTCGTGAAGGAAGCCGGCGAGAAGTTGATCGACCTGCTGACCCCTGGCAACGCCAATGCCGAAGAGCAGCTTAAGAAACACGTGGAAAGTGTCGGCCTGGGCAACCCGAACATCACCGCCACTGTAGAGGGAGACAAGATCATCCTCAAGGGAGAAGTGGCCAGCCAGGAAGAGAAGGAGAAGATCATTCTCGCAGCCGGCAACATCAATGGTGTGGCCAGTGTCGATGACCAGATCACTGTGACCGGGCCAGTGGTGGCGGCGGCCAGGTTTGTTACGGTGAAGAAGGGCGACACGCTGTCGGCCATCTCTGTGGTGGTTTATGGCAATGCCAACCAGTACAACAAAATCTTTGAGGCCAACAAGCCGATGCTCACGCACCCGGACAAGATTTATCCGGGGCAGGTGCTGCGTATTCCTGACTGATCTCTAAAGCCTGTAGCGGCCTCTTCGCGGGCGCGCCCGCGAATGGGGCCTCACAGGCCTACCAATAACTCCCGATAATCCTCGACCGCTGCAAATTCCTCGGTATCACGCGGCTGCGCCTTGCTATCGGGCTGCCGCACCGCCAGCAGGTGCCCCACACCAAAGCGCCGCGCACTGCGCAGAATCGCCAGCGTGTCATCGATGAACAGGCTGCGCCCCGGTTCGAAGCCGATATCCGCCTGCAAGGCATCCCAGAACTGCGGGCTTTCCTTCGGGTAGCCATAGTCGTGGGAGCTGATCAGCCGCTCGAAGTACGGCGCCAGTTCTACACGCTCCAGCTTCAGCGACAGTGAATCACGGTGGGCATTGGTGATCATCACCACTCGCTTGCCCGCCTGGCGAATCGCAGCCAGGAAGGTATCGGCATCCGGGCGCAGGGCAATTAGGTCGGCAATTTCCCGCTTCAGCTCGCGAATGGGCAGGCGCAGCTCGCGGCTCCAGAAATCCAGGCAATACCAGTTCAAGGTGCCGGCATTGCGTTCGAACAGCGGTTGCAGCTCCATTTCCGCCATGGCGCGGCTTACACCGTGCAGCTCGGCATAGCGCTGGGGCAGGTGGTCCAGCCAGAAGCGGTTGTCGTAATGCAGGTCGAGCAGGGTGCCGTCCATGTCCAGCAGGACGGTATCGATGGCGGACCAGGGAAGAACAGGCATGGGAAACTCTCGATCAGTCGGCAAGCCACGGTATAGTAACCCGTTCACGCCAAGGAGCCGCCCCATGCGCCAGAAACCCACCGTACTCAGCCGCGAAATCGTCGCCAGTAGCCGCCTGTTTCGCGTCGAAGCCGTGCAATTGCGCTTCAGCAATGGCAACGAGCGCACTTACGAGCGCCTGGTCGGCCGGGGGAATGGCTACGGTGCGGTGATGATCGTGGCCATGCTCGACGCCGAGCATGCCGTGCTGGTGGAAGAATACTGCGGCGGCACCGATGAATATGAGTTGTCGTTGCCCAAGGGCTTGATCGAGCCTGGCGAAGACGTGCTGGCGGCCGCCGACCGGGAGCTCAAGGAAGAAGCCGGTTTTGGCGCACGCCAGCTGGAGCACCTGACCGAGCTGTCGTTGTCGCCGGGCTACATGAGCCAGAAGATCCAGGTGGTGCTGGCCAGCGAGCTGTATGAAGAGCGCCTGGAAGGCGACGAGCCGGAGCCGATGCGGGTCGACAAGGTCAACTTGCGTGAGCTTTCGGCCTTGGCCATGCACCCGCAGTTCACCGAGGGGCGCGCCCTGGCGGCGCTTTACCTGGCCCGTGACCTGTTGATTCAGCGGGGTTTGCTGGAGCTATGAACGACCTGCAACTGATGCACGAAGTGGTCAAGCTGGCACTGACGGCAGGCGAGGCGATCCTGCCGTTCTGGCGCGCCGATGTGGCGGTGACCAACAAGGCCGACGATTCGCCGGTTACCGTTGCCGACCTGGCGGCGCACCGGGTGATTGCCGATGGCCTGTTGGCGCTGGCGCCGCACATACCGGTGCTGTCCGAAGAGGATTGCAATATTCCCCTGGCCGAGCGTCAGGGCTGGGGCCGCTGGTGGCTGGTCGACCCGCTGGATGGCACCAAGGAGTTCATCGCCGGCAGCGAAGAGTTCACGGTCAACATCGCCCTGATCGAAAACGGCCAGGTGGTGTTCGGCGTGGTGTCGATGCCGACCAACGGGCGCTGCTATTTCGGTGGTCGCGGCCTGGGTGCCTGGCGGGCCGACGCGGGTGAGGCTGCCAAGCCGATTCAGGTGCGTAACGCGCCTCCTGCAGGTGAGTGTTTCACCGTGGTTGCCAGCCGCCGGCACTCCAGCCCGGAGCAGGAAGCGCTGCTGGCCGGGCTGGGTGCTGCGGTGGGGGAGCTGGAACTGGCCAACGTTGGCAGCTCGTTGAAGTTCTGCCTGTTGGCTGAGGGTAGCGCCGATTGCTATCCGCGCCTGGCGCCGACTTCGCAGTGGGACACTGCGGCGGCGCAGGGTGTGGTGGAAGGGGCCGGGGGCGAGGTCATCGGGCTGGATGGGTTGCCGTTCCGGTATCCACCGCGCGAGTCGTTGCTTAACCCGTATTTCCTGGCGTTGCCGGCAAATGCTGCCTGGCGCCAGGCGTTCCTTAACCTGATCTGACGGGGTTTTGCTGTGGGAGCCTTTGGATTTTGCGCAAGGCTGTTGGGCTAGCGGTGCAGAACGTACTGGCCGCTGAAGGTAACGGCAGGCTCGTCACTACCGGCATTGCTTACCGTGGTCTCCAGCGTCAACCGCGCCCGCCCGCGCCGTTGGTACATGTTCAGGAATCGCTCCCAGGTCTTCTCGTCCGGCGCTGCACAACGCGCCACCGCCGTGCCGGTAACTGGCAGTGGATAACTGATCTGCCCCTCCTGAATGACGATATGCCCGTCATCGATCCCCAGCGCTCGCAGGCGCAGGTGCAACCAGCCCCACCCCACCAGCACCGCTGCGCAGTACAGGCTGCCGCCGAACATGGTGCTTTTGTGATTGACGTTGGCCGCCAGCGGCAGCTGCAGGCGCAGGGTGTGCTGCTGCCAATCGATCACTTCCAGGCCCATTTCGCGGGTCAGGGGGATGTCGCTGTGCAGTACGGACTGCAGATACTGGCTATCGGTGCTCATTAACGGTTGTCCTCTTGTTCGTCATGCCCGCCACTGCCTCCGTCGAAGTTCAAGCCATGCTTGCGCAGTTTGTCGTGCAGGGTTTTGCGGGGGATGCCCAGCGCCTCGGCCAAGCTGCGCATGGAGCTGTGTGGCTGGGCCAGTTCGGCAGCGATCAGCGAGCGTTCGAACTGCTCCACCTGCTCGCTGAGGTTGCCGCTCAGCAATGGTGCTGCGGGTGCTGCTGCCGGAGGTGCCTGGCCATCCAGGGCCAGTTCCAGGCCAAGGGCGAAGCGCTCGGCGGCGTTCTGCAGTTCGCGCACATTACCCGGCCAGTCGTGACGCAGCAGCAGGGCTCGTTGTGCTGGCTGCAGCGCGTGCGGTGACAGGCCATGCCGCTGGCTGGCGGCATCGGCGAAATGCTGGAACAACACCAGAATGTCATCGCCGCGTTCGCGCAGCGGCGGAATACGCAGCGGTGCGACGTTAAGGCGGTAATACAAGTCGGCGCGGAAGCGCCCCTGGTCTGCGGCCTGACGCAGGTCTTCCTTGGTGGCAGCGATGATGCGGATATCCAGCGGGATAAGCTGGTTGCCGCCCAGGCGTTCGACCACCCGCTCTTGCAGCATGCGCAGCAGTTTCACCTGAACATCCAGGCTCATGCTCTCGATTTCATCGAGAAACAGCGTGCCGCCGTTGGCAAATTCGAACTTGCCGATGCGCCGCTTCTGCGCGCCGGTGAACGCGCCGGGCTCATGGCCGAACAGCTCGCTTTCGACCACCGACTCGGCCAGTGCCCCCGCGTTGATCGCCACGAACGGGCCGTCGCGGCGGCTGGAAAGGTCGTGCAGGGCACGGGCCACCACCTCTTTGCCTGCGCCGGTTTCGCCCAAAATCAGCACATCGGCACGGGTGCCGGCCAAGGCGCCGATTTGCTCGCGCAGGCGCTGCATGGCCGGTGAATGGCCCACCAGGCGGGTGGCCAGCTGCTGACGGTCGCTTAGCGCCAGGCGCAGGCTGCGGTTGTCCAGCACCAGGCGGCGCAGGGCCAGGGCGCGGCGCACGCTGTCGAGCAGGGCGTCCGTGGCAAACGGCTTTTCCAGGAAGTCATAAGCCCCGGCGCGCATTGCCTGCACTGCCAGCGGCACATCGCCATGGCCGGTAATCAGCAGCACCGGTAGCTCGCTGTCGCGGCTGTGCAGTTGTTCCAGCAACTGCAAGCCATCGATACCGGGCATGCGGATGTCGCTGACCACCACGCCCGGCCAGTCGGCCTCGATTCGCTCGGCCAGGCCTTGGGCATCGGCCAAGGCGACTACCTTGAGCCCTGCCAGGTCCAGGGTCTGGCTCAAGGCCTGGCGCAGGTGGGGGTCATCGTCGACCAGGATGACCTGGGCTCGGCTGTCGATCAGTGTCTCGGTGGTCATGCCGAGGGGTCCTCCGAATTGGGCAAAGTAGCGCCAGGCGCGGCCACACGCAGCTGCAGGGTCAGCAGTGCGCCACCTTCCGGGTGGTTGGCCAGCAGCAGTTCACCGCCCAGGGCGCGCATCAGGCTTTCGCAGATGGCCAGGCCAAGGCCCAAGCCCTGGGTACGGGTCTTGGTGGTGAAGAACGGCTCCTTGGCGTGCTCCAGGGCCTGGCGGCTGAAACCGGGGCCGTTGTCGCGGATGTACAGGTAGACGCAGCCATCACGTTGCTCGGCACTTAGCCACAAACGGCGCGGGTTGGCCTTTTCGGTCAGGGCATCGAGGGCATTGGCCAGCAGGTTGCCCAGCACCTGGCGCAGTCGGGTTTCACCGGCCTGTACCCACAAAGTGGCTTCAGGCAGGTCGCGGATCAGCTCTACGGCCATTGCCCGGCGGCGTTTGGCCAGCAGCGCCAGGGCATCGTCCAGGGCCGGCTGCAGGGCCACGCTTTCCGGGGCGTGGCGGTCGCGGCGGGCGAAGGCGCGCAGGTGGGCGATGATCGAGGCCATGCGCCCGGTCAGCTCGCCGATCAGCTTGAGGTTGCCGCGTGCGTCTTCGGTGCGTTGGTGGTCGAGTAGGATCTCGGCGTTTTCCGCGTAGCTGCGAATGGCCGCCAGCGGCTGGTTCAGCTCATGGCTGATGCTGGCCGACATGGTGCCCAGTACCGACAGCTTGCCGGCCTGCACCAGTTCGTCCTGGGCGCGCACGGCTTCCTGCTGAGCGTTCTCGCGTTCCAGCACGGCGCTTTTCAGGCGGGTGTTCAGGCCTTCGAGGTCGGCGGTACGTTCGGCTACACGTTTTTCCAGCTCTTGGCGGCCACGGGCCTCGAAGTCGATGCGGTCGATGTAATGGCGCCGCCGCTGCATCACCAGCCCGGCCAGCAGCATTACCACCAGCAAGGTGCCGGCGCCGATTGCCATCACCGTCTGTACCGAGCGGTCGACCAGTGTGCGTGGGGCAAGGATGCTCACTTGCCAGCCGGTTTCCTTGATGTCGCGGGTTTGGGAGATCCAGGCGTCCGGGCTGAGTACCAGCGGTTGCGGGGCCTGGGTCGGGTAGGGCTGGATGGCGATGATGGCCTGGCGCTCGGCCTCGCTCAGCACACGGGTGGCACGAAAGCGCCAGTCGGGCCGCGAGGTGAGGATGACCACGCCATTGTGATCGGTCAGCAACAACTGCTCAGGGGTACGACCCCACAGGGTTTCGGTGTGATCCAGGTCGACCTTGACCACCAGCACGCCCACGGTCCGCTCACGGTCCCGTACTGCTGCGGCGAAAAAGTAGCCGCGTTTGGCCGACGTGGTGCCCTGGCCGAAGAAACGGCCCAGATGCCCGGCCATGGCCTCGTTGAAGTAGGGACGGAAGGCGAAATTGCGGCCGACGAAGCTGTCGTGCTTGTCCCAATTGGAGGCGGCCAGGGTGTTGCCGCTGACGTCCATCAGGTACATCACCTCGGCACCGGTCTGCTGGACAATGTCTTTGAGCAGGCGGTTGGCGTTGGTCACCGCTTCCAGGCGGAACGGGTCGGCCAACACGCCACGCAATGCCGGCAGGTCGCCGAGGATTTGCGGGAGGGTCTCGTAGCGGTGCAGGGTGCCGAGCAGGTTGGCGACATACAGGTCGAGGGTCTGGCGGTTCTGCGAGGCCAGCTCTTGCTGGTAGTAGCGTTCGGCCAGATGGTGCAACGGCCACAGTAACGGTGCCAGGCACAGGGCCAGCAAGGCCAGGCTGCGCCAGCGGGGACGGCGTGGGGGCGTGGGTTTTGCGATCATCACGTATAGGCGCCAGAAAAGTCTGGCGCAATTATGCGCTAGTTAAGGGAGCAGTTCCGCCTCTGCCAGTGGCAGGCCGACCTTGTCCTTGTCCGACAGTACCGGTGGCTGCCGTAGCCCCCAGTCGATGCCCAGTTGCGGGTCGTCCCAGCGGATGCAGCGGTCGGCGCCGGGGTTGTAGTAGTCGGTGGTCTTGTAGAGGAATTCGGCCGATTCGCTCATCACCGCAAAACCGTGGGCAAAACCGGGTGGAATCCACAGTTGGCGGTGGTTGTCGGCCGACAGGTGCACGGCAACCCATTGGCCAAAGGTTGGCGAGCTTTTGCGCACATCCACGGCAATATCGCGGATCTCGCCATGCACCACGCGCACCAGTTTGCCCTGGGTGTTTGCCACCTGGTAGTGCAGCCCACGCAGCACGCCCTTGATGGAGCGCGAGTGGTTGTCCTGGACGAATTCCACGTTCACGCCGGTTTGCCGTGCGAACTCACGGGCGTTGAATGCCTCGAAGAAAAAACCACGGCTGTCACCGAACACTTTCGGTTCGATGATCAGTACTTCAGGGATTGCGGTAGGGATGATGTTCATAGCGGCTCGCTGGCCCGTTGCTCACGTATTGACCCTAGTCGTCCTTGTCGGAATTTTCCGTGTGTAGCTGCAACAGGATGCATAAGGTGTGGCTATGGTAGACGGCAGGCTGCTCCTTTCACCAGGCTAAGGTTAGCTTGTGTCGATTGTTATCGATTTAAATGCGCCGAACGGCCTCGGAATTTCTACCGGATCGGCTTTAAATATCGATATATATCGGTTATAAATTGGCAAACGCCCCAGCGCACTCCGGCTCAGGGCCATCACAGAGGTCACCCATGAAAACCCTCAATTCCACACCCCGTGCCGATGGTTTCCACATGCCCGCCGAGTGGGCCCCGCAGACCCAGGTGTGGATGGTCTGGCCAGAGCGCCCGGACAACTGGCGCCTCGGCGGCAAGCCGGCGCAGGCCGCCCACGTAACCCTGGCCAAGGCCATTGCCCGCTTCGAGCCTGTCACCGTCGCGGCCTCCGCCGGCCAGTACGAAAATGCCCGTCGCCAGCTCGACCAGCCGAACATTCGTGTGGTCGAAATCAGCAACGACGACGCCTGGGTGCGTGACACCGGCCCAACCTTCGTCATCAACGACCATGGCGAAGTGCGCGGTGTGGATTGGGGCTTCAATGCCTGGGGCGGCTTCGATGGCGGCCTGTACGCGCCGTGGAACCGCGACGAGGAACTGGCCGCCAAGGTGCTGGAAATGGAGCGCTGCCAGCGCTACCAGACCGAAGGCTTCGTGCTTGAAGGTGGCTCGATCCACGTGGACGGTGAAGGCACCGTGATCACCACCGAGGAATGCCTGCTCAATCGCAACCGCAACCCGCACATGAACCGCGAGCAGATCGAAGCGGTGCTGCGCGATCAGCTGGCGGTGGACACCGTGGTTTGGTTGCCGGATGGCTTGTTCAACGACGAAACCGACGGCCATGTGGACAATTTCTGCTGTTACGTGCGCCCGGGCGAAGTGTTACTGGCCTGGACCGATGATTCCAACGACCCCAACTATGCGCGCTGCCACGCGGCCATGGAGGTGTTGAAGAACACTCGCGACGCCAAGGGCCGTGAGTTCATCGTGCACAAGATGCCGATTCCGGGCCCACTGTTCGCCACCGCCGAAGAGTGCGCCGGTGTCGACCAGGTGGCCGGCAGCCAGGAGCGTGACCCGTCGGTGCGCCTGGCCGGTTCGTACGTGAACTTCCTGATCGTCAACGGTGGCATCATCGCGCCAAGCTTCGACGACCCTGCAGACGCCGAAGCCAGAGCGATCCTGGCGAAGATCTTCCCCGACCATGAGGTGGTGATGATCCCGGGCCGCGAGTTGCTCTTGGGTGGCGGCAATATCCACTGCCTGACCCAGCAGCAGCCGGCGCCGGTCAAGCGCTGAGCGTGAAGTGAATGAAGAGGCCCGTCGTGTGACGGGCCTTTTTTTTGGGGCGACGTCCGGGGCCTGGACTGGCATATGTTTTGTATTGTTTTTCAAATAGATAGCTTGGCCAGGCCGGGGTATCTGATCTGTAACAATACTTACGTAAATTAGCCGCTCACGGGCCAGGGAGTACGTGTGGACATGAACGTAGCAAGTGAGTCGGCTTTGCGCCCATCGGCAGTGAATCACCAATCGCTCAGGGTTGTGGCGAAGTGGTTGAAACACCATGGAAGCATCAGGGTCAGGACGACCGACCCACGACGTCTGCTTGCCGGGCGATACCCCCAGGGGCTGATCAGCGAAGCAGAAATGCAGGCGCTGATGGCGGTGTGGCACTGATCGAATCGGTTCTACCTGCACCGGCCTCTTCGCGGACATGCCCGCGAAGAGGCCGGTGCAGTCAACCAAGATCAGAAGCTGTAGCTACCCGTCACCACCAGGCTACGCGGGTCCCCTACCTGAATCTGCGCCGCACTGGTCGCTGAGCTGTAGTAGGTCTTGTCGGCAATGTTGCTCAGCGCCGCCCGTACATCCCAGTCATGGGTGCGGTACCCCGCCAATGCATCCCAACGGCCATACCCCGGCAATACCGTGGTGTTCTGGTTGTCCGCATAACGTTCACCCACCAACGTCAGGCCGGTTTCAGCGTACCAGCCCAGCTCTGGCTTCCAGGTCACGAACAAGCTGCCGTTGCGCTTGGCCACGTCATTGATGCGGTTGCCTTCCTGGCCGTTGTTGTCCTTGACGATGATGGCGTCCTGCAGGCCGATGCCGCCGCGTACATACCAGTTGCCAACGATATTGCCGGTGGCGGTCAGCTCGATGCCGCGCGAACGCTGCAGGCCGCTGAGCAAAATGTTTTCCGGGATCAGCGGGTCGCGGGTGCGGCGGTTGTACAGCTCCAGCTCGTAAATGGCCAAGGTGGTGGTCAGGCGCTGGTCGAGCCAGTCGCTCTTCACGCCGATTTCCTTTTGACGGGTTTCTTCCGGCTTGGCGTCGTTGCCGTTGCCCGGCGCATCTGGAGTGATGCCGATCAGGCCGCCGCCCACCGGCGAAAAGGTCTTGCTCCACGAAGCGTAGAACGAATGGTCGCGCCACGGCGTGTAGACCACGCCCAGGCGCGGGCTGGTGCTGTTGCTGTCCTGTGGTTCGCGCACGCCATCTTTGTTGGTGGTTTGCACATCGAATTGGTCGAAGCGTACCCCAGCAAGGATCTGCCACTGATCGTTCAGGCGGATCTGGTCCTGCAGGTAAAGGCCACGGCTATCGACCACGGTGTGGTTGTCACTCGACACCGTCATAGGGCCATTGTGCTGCTGGCTGCGGTCGGGGTTGTTCAGGTCCAGGCCTGGAACCGCCTGGCCACCCTTCGCAACAGGCAAGGCGGTGTACAGCAGAGGGTCACGCCGCTGATTACCGAACTCCAGGCCTACAAGCAGCTTGTGTTCCAACCCCAGGGTGTCGAAGTCGCCCTCGGCCTCCAGGTTATTGAACAGGTTGCGGGTGTTGAGGTCCTGCTGCCAACGCTGGCGGGTCACGGTGTTGGTGCCGGCGTTGTAGCCGACGACATAGGTGTTGTCGAACTCACTG
Organism: Pseudomonas sp. NBRC 111132; assembly: GCF_001320565.1. NCBI lineage: Bacteria > Pseudomonadati > Pseudomonadota > Gammaproteobacteria > Pseudomonadales > Pseudomonadaceae > Pseudomonas > Pseudomonas sp. NBRC 111132. The sequence goes on along the minus strand of NZ_BCBI01000005.1, from coordinate 33,864 downwards.
TCGAGCTTGAACAGGCCCAGGGTATGGCGCAGCTGCCAGGTTTCGTTCAGCTGGTAGTTCAGGCGTGAGCGCAGGGACTGGGCGTGATCATCGATATAGTCGCGCGGGTCACCGTAGGTGGTGCCGCGGCTCACGTCGGCCGGGCGGCCGTTGACCCCGGGGATACCCCGGTCGGGTGTGCGGTTGTAACGGCTGTATTCGTATTGCACCAGCCAGTTCAGGTCGGGGTTGATCTGCCAGCTGATCGACGGGGCGAACAGTTGGCGGCTGCCGTGAACACCATCGCGGAAGCTGTTGTTGTCCTGGTTGCCCATGTTCAGGCGCAGGCTGACGGTGTCGCTGGGGTCGGCGCTGAGGTCGGCATACAGGCTGCGCAGGTCTTCACTGCCGGCCTGCGCTTCGAGGGTCGAGCGTCGGCCCGGCTCCGGTGCCTTGCTGACCCGGTTGACGATACCGCCCTGGCTGCCACGGCCGTATAGCACCGCCGCAGGCCCCTTCAGCACCTCGACCCGCTCGATGTTGTGCAGGTCGCGGATGTACTGGCTGTCGTCACGAATGCCGTCCAGGTAAAAGTCGTTGCTGGCCTCGAAGCCGCGGATGCGCACACTGTCGAAGCGGGTATCGGCGCCGCTGCTGACGTTGGGGATGCCCTCCAGCGCCTTGCCCAAGGTGTTGCTGCCGTAATCCAGCACGTTGACGGTCTTCACCGTGTCGATGGCCTGGGGGACATAGCGCACCGGCGTCGAGGTGCGGGTGGCGGTGCTTACCTCCTTGACCCGTGGGTTGTCCTTCTCGCGCTCGCTGTCGGCGGTAATCGACGACTCTGGCAGCGTGGTGGTGGCGGCAGTCGCCAGGTCGACGCTGAACAGCAGCGACAGGCCAAGCGTCAGGGGTGAAAGGCGGCAGGGTACAAGCATGGGCACATCCGGACCGGGCAGGTGAAAAGAAAGGCGCGAATGGTAATGCTTGCTATTTACTCTTGCTTGGGTATTTGTAAAGGCTTGTCTTTACATATGTGTCTGTTTGTAACATCCCTGATCGCAGCGACTTTGCCTGTTGGGGCAACCTTGTGCTGTGAAAACGGCTCCACGGGAAGTTGTCCGTGCGATCAAAAGGCTTTTTCCCACACAAGATAAAATGCCCGCTGATAGCGCAAACCTGTATGGAAATGCACCAGGCTCACCGGTGATTTTGGTTATATCAACCTGCATTTCACGATTTTTTGACATTTGTAATCGCACACGGCTAGGATTCGGCCAACGCCTGCTGGCCATGATCTTGGCCAAGCTGCTGCCAAGGGCCGCCGTGTATTACCGGTTGGCCCGCCCGGCTGGATCCGCATAGCGTCGAACCTACGAAGGGGCGTTGGTTCCTGGCGTCATATTGCAGAGCGTTTTTGATTAAGAAATAAGGAAAACAACATGTTGAAAACCAGGATCAGCCTGGTCGCCTTGGCGATGATCGCCGCGACCCAGGCACAGGCCAATGAACAGGCCGACAGCAAGGGCTTCATCGAGGACAGCCACGCCAACGTCCTCCTGCGCAACGCCTACATCAACCGTGACAAGAAGCACGGCACCGACGACCAGATCGAATGGGGCCAGGCGTTCATCGCCAACTTCTCCTCCGGCTTCACCCAAGGCACCGTCGGCGTCGGTGTCGACGCATTCGGCCTGTACGCGGTGCGCCTCGATGGCGGCAAAGGCCACAACGGTGGCGGCGGCGTCGACTTCTTCAAACCGCACGAAACCACCAACGCCGAAGGCAACGCCAGCTCGCCGCACAACCTGGCCCGTGGTGGTGCTGCAGTGAAATTCCGCATCTCCAACACCGTGCTGAAGTACGGTGACCAGATGCCAGCACTACCTGTGCTGCAGTACGACGATGCACGTCTGCTGCCAGAAAGCTTCACCGGTACCCTGATCACTTCCAAAGAAATCCAGGGCCTGGAACTGAACGCCGGTCGTTTCACCCAGGAAGCGCGCAAGAGCGCAGAGGGGCGTGATAGCGGTGGCCTGAAGTCGATCAACGTCTTCGGTGGTAGCTACAAGTTCACCGACAACTTCACCGCTTCGCTGTACACCGCCGACAACGAAGACGTGATGAAGAAGCACTACCTGGGCTTGAACTACGTCTTCCCGATCGCCAGCGACCAGTCCCTGACCCTGGACTTCAACGGCTACAAGTCGGACATCGACCACAAGTACGTACAAGCCGCTGGCCTGAACGGCGACTCCAACACCATCTGGAGCCTGGCCGCCACCTACGCGTACGGTGCCCACTCGTTCACCCTCGCTCACCAGCGCAGCACCGGCAGCACTGGCTACAACTACGGCTTCTACCAGAACGCCGGTGGCGTGGGTGACGGTGGTTCGACCATCTACCTGGCCAACTCGTACTGGTCCGACTTCAATGCCGAAGACGAGCGCTCCTGGCAGCTGGGCTACGGCCTGGACTTCGGTGCCTACGGCATTCCGGGCCTGACCTACAAGCTGGCCTACGTGGTGGGTGACAACATCAACACCCGCAACGTTGCCAACCCGCAGGGCTTTGGCGAAGGTAAAGAGCGCGAGATCTTCAACCAGATCCGTTACGTGGTGCAGGACGGCCCGGCCAAGGACCTGTCCATCAAGCTGCGTAGCTCGTTCGTGCGTACCAACAACGCCGTGCAGCAGAACGGTTACAACGACGACGGCAACGAAGTCCGCGTATTCGTCGAGTACCCGATCAGCATCTTCTGATGCTGATGTGATGTACCCAACAGCCCTGGCCTATGCCGGGGCTGTTTCTTTTCGGCGCAAGGTTACTGCCGGAGCCGGTGTTGCATCTGCGGTTTCCGGTGCAAAACTGTCGCTACGCGCCATCCGCCACATCCGTGCATAAAACTCGCTTTCGATCGAGCCGCTGAGCAATTCGCCCGGCTTGAGGAAGGTGTGCAAGTCTGAAAACAACCCGATCTCGCTGGGGCTGATACGCCGTGCCAGGTGCTTGGGCTTGAGCTCCGAAGGGTGCTCCAGGCCCGCGGCAGCCAGCATCTCGGCCAGGGTGTGCAGGGTGTTGCGGTGGAAGCTGGCCACCCGCTCGGCCTTGTCCGGCACTACCAGGGCGCGCTGGCGCAGTGGGTCTTGCGTGGCCACGCCGGTCGGGCACTTGTTGGTATGGCAGCTTTGCGACTGAATGCAGCCAATGGCGAACATGAAGCCGCGTGCCGAGTTGACCCAGTCAGCGCCGATGGCCAACACGCTGGCAATGTCGAAGGCGCTGACGATCTTGCCTGCTGCGCCAATGCGAATGCTCGAGCGCAGGTTCAGGCCAACCAGGGTGTTGTGCACGAACATCAGGCCTTCGCGCATCGGCACGCCCATGTTGTCGCTGAATTCGCGTGGTGCCGCGCCGGTACCGCCTTCCTTGCCATCGACGACGATGAAGTCCGGGGTGATGCCGGTGGCGAGCATGGCCTTGGCAATGCCCATGAACTCCCACGGGTGGCCCAGGCAGAACTTGAAGCCTACAGGTTTGCCGCCCGACAGCTTGCGCAGGCTGGCCACAAACTGCAGCAACTCGACTGGTGTGCGGAAGGCGCTGTGCGCTGCCGGCGAGATGCAGTCCTCACCTGCGCGCACGCCGCGGGTCTGGGCAATTTCAGGGCTGACCTTGTGCCCCGGCAAAATGCCGCCGTGGCCTGGTTTGGCGCCCTGGCTGAGCTTGATTTCAATCATCTTCACTTGTGGCGACTTGGCCTGTTCGGCAAAGCGCTGTGGGTCGAAGCGACCGTCCTCGGTGCGGCAGCCGAAGTAGCCGCTGCCGATTTCCCAGATCAGGTCGCCGCCGTGTTCACGGTGATACGGGCTGATGCTGCCTTCGCCGGTGTCATGGGCAAACCGGCCCATGCGTGCGCCGCGGTTGAGCGCGGCGATGGCGTTGGCACTGAGGGCACCGAAGCTCATGGCCGAAATGTTGAAGATCGAGGCCGAATAGGGCAGGCGGCATTGCGGCCCACCGATGGCAATGCGAAACGATGCCGGGTCTGGCGTAGCCACTGGCAGCATCGAATGGCTGATGAATTCGAAACCGGGCTTGTAGGCATCGTTCAGTGTGCCGAAGGCTTTCTCGGCACTTTCGTTCTTGGCCCGTGCGTAGACCAGCGAGCGCTGCGACCGGGAAAACGGCAGCTTGTCGTCGTCACCCTCGATCAGGTACTGGCGGATTTCCGGGCGTATAGTTTCGATCAGGTAGCGGATGTTGCCGAGGATCGGGTAGTTGCGGCGTACCGCGTGGTGACTTTGTCGCAGGTCGTTCAGGCCGACCAGGCTAAGCAATGCGGTGATCAGCGTTACTGGCCACAGCCAGGCATGTTGGGCGAGCAGCGGTAGGCTGGCGAAGCTGAAGACAAGGCAGAGCGCGAGGCAGGCGTAGCGGCTGGGCAGAGAGTGTTTCATGGGTCCATCGCAGGCAGGATGACCGGGCATAGGATAGGCAAAGGCGGGGCAGGGAAAACCTGGGGAATTGGTAAAAGACTATTACCTGATTGCGTATGCCAGAGCGCTCGCCGTCAGATGGGGAGCAGTATGCTGACCCGCAATCCACCGCCCTCACGGTTCGACAGCATCAGCTCACCGCCATGGCTGGTTGCAATCCGCTGGGCAATGCTCAACCCCAGCCCATACCCTCCCGAGGCCTGGTTACGCGAGCCTTCGCCGCGCACGAACGGGTCGGTAATGGTCGTCAGCAGCGCGGGCGCGATCCCCGGCCCACGGTCGTCGATATGGATGAATACCCCTGTGCTCGCTCGCTCCAGCGTGACCGAAATGTCTTGGGCATAGCGCAACGCATTCACCAACAAATTTTGCAGGCAACGCTGCAACAGCAGGGCATCCACCCGCAAGCTGCCTGCCTGGCCGTGTACTGGCAGTGGTTCCTCGGCGCAGGCCAGGTCCGCACACTGGCGCGCCACCAGCCGGTCCAGGTCCACCTGCTGCAAATTCTGCTGTTCCCCCGCACGCAGGTAATCGAGGACCTGGCCGATCATGTCGTCCATCTGTGTGATGTTCTGCCGCAGGCGTTGGCGGTGTTCGTCGTCGGGCAGGCGCTCCAGGCGCAGGCGCATTCGGGTCAGTGGTGTGCGCAGGTCGTGTGATACGGCAGCCAGGAAGTAGGCTTTGTCGTTGACCATGGCTATCAGCCGCTGCTGCATGGCGTTGAACGCTTGCGCCGCCTGACGCACTTCCTCCGGGCCATCCAGCGCCAAGGGCGGTTGCTCGAGGTTAGCGCCCAGGCCGCGTGCGGCATCGGCCAGGCGACGCAGCGGGCGCAGGCACAGGCGCACGGCAATCAGGCACACCAGCAATACCGCGACAATCCGCAGGGCGTACACCCGCAACAGGTAGTCGCTGATCAGCACCCAAGCCGACTCGCCGCTCCAACCCTGCAGTTCCTGGCCATCGACGGTCAGCCAGTGACCATCGGCCAACGGCACCGCGAACTGGATATGCGCCTGGGCCGTGCGCAGGCCGAACAAGCTGCGCCAGACGATCGGCTGGCCCAGTTCATCGGTCAGTTGCACCTTCATCAGGCGCACGTCCTGGGCATGCCCCAGCTCGTACTTGAGGGCCTGCTGCAGCAACAGCTCGATGCGCCTGCGCCCGCGGCGCTCGTCATGCTCCGGCGTGGGCAGGCTTTCGGCGCAGCGTAGCTGGTAATGGGCTGGCGGCTGCAGCATGCCGCCGTGGCAGTCGGCCTGGGCAATCAGTGGAGCGCTGCGCGCAGCGACCAGCCGTACGGGCGCCTCGAGCACCTGGGCGAAACGCACATCGAACCAGATGCTGCTCGACATCAACTGAATCACCAGCGTGCCGCTGACCATGATCAGCAGCAACTGACCAAACAAGGTGCGTGGCCACAGCCGGCGAAGCCAGCGCATGTCAGGCATCGGCCTCGTGGCTGGCGATGCTCAGCAGGTAGCCTTCGTTGCGGATGGTTAGGATTTGCGCGGCCCCCGCCGGTGCACGGCGCAGTTGCTGACGCAGGCGGCTGACGCACATGTCAACCGAGCGGTCGTCGGGCAGGTGGTCGCGGCCGAACGCACTGCGCGTCAGCTGGTCGCGGGAGACCACGCGGTTGTTGGCTTCCAGCAGTTCACGCAGTACGCGGTAGTCGGAGCGCGGCAGGGTCAGGGTCTCGCCATCGGGCCGAGTCAGCAGGCGCTTTACGTGTTCCAGGCGAAACCCGGCGAACAGCTGCGCATCCATCACGGCGGGCTCTTCGGCCTGTGCGTCCAGGCGTTGCGGGCGACGCAGCACGGCCTTGATCCGGGCGATCAGCTCGCGTGGCTCGAAGGGCTTGGCGAGGTAGTCGTCGGCACCCACCTCCAGGCCGATGATGCGGTCCAGCGTGCTGCCTTTGGCCGACAGCATGATCACCGCCAGCCCAGGTGTGGCCTGCAGCTGACGGCACAGGCTCAGACCGTCCTCGCCAGGCAGCATCAAGTCGAGCACCACCAGCTCCACTTTTTGCCGGGCCAGCTGCTCGCGCATCTGTTCACCGTCGGCCGCAGCTAACACGGTGTAGCCGGCATCTTTCAGGTAATCGCAAAGAAGTTCGCGGATCTCGTCGTCATCATCGACAACCAGCAAGGTCGTGCTCATGCGGAAAAACACCTGTTCGGTGAGGGCCGGTGGCGCTCATTACGTTCAATTACATCCCCGTACATGTCGGGTCTGGAGCCCGGAGGGCCGATCCCTAGAATCCTAACAAAAAATCATCTGCAAATACGAAGTCTTCCCAAATGAATGCTATGAGCACCCCGAAAGTCTTCACCCCCAGCAGCGCAAGTGGCAGTCGTCTCAAGCCGCTGGCCTTCTTCGTTGCCGTTGCCATCAGCGGTGGCGCCATGGCTGCCGACGGTAAACCCCTGGAGCTGGATGCCACGCAGATCGAAGACAGCGCGTTACTGCCAGCCGACGATGCCGGCCAGTTGGGCTACACGGTCGAGCGCACTCGCAGCTCCACCGGCCTCGATCTGACGCCGCGACAGACGCCACAATCGGTCACCACCATCACCCGTCAGCAGATGGATGACCGCGACATCCACACCATCGAGCAGGCGCTGCAAACCACGCCGGGGGTAACGGCCAACAAGTCCGAAGTGGGTGGGCGTACCGACTACCGTGCCCGTGGTTACTCGATCAGCAACTGGAAGGTCGATGGCCTGCAGACCCAGGGCGGCTCTGACTTCAGCGGCAGCGGCAATGCGCTGAACATGGACCTGTACGAGCGCATCGACATCGTGCGCGGCGCCAACGGTCTGCTGGGCGGCACCGGCGACCCGTCGGCCACCGTCAACCTGATCCGCAAGGCACCGACCAAGACCTTTGGTGGCAGCGCCTATGCCACCTACGGCAGCTGGGACAAACGCCGCCTGGGCGCCGACCTCAACCTGCCATTGTCCGAGGACGGCCGGTTGCGCTCGCGCTTCGTGATGACCCAGCAAGACGCCAACTCGTTCCGCGACAACCAGTCCGAGCGCTCCCGTGCCGCGCTGGCCAACTTCGAATTCGACCTGGACGAGGCGACCACCCTCGGCGCTGGCTACCAGTACGAGTACAACAAGGTGGTTGGTGGCGGCTGGGGAGCGAACATCCCGCTGTGGTACCGCGACGGCAGCAAGACCGACCTGCCACGTAGCACCAACGTGGTGCCCAGCTGGAGCTTTGGCGAGTACACCACCCGCACTGCGTTCGGCTCGCTGGAGCACCGCTTCGACAACGACTGGACCCTGGACCTGAAAGGCGCCCAGGCCACTACCGAAGCCCTGAACCACCGTGGCCTGGCGAAGGTCAACTCGGCGGGCCGTGGCAGCTACGGCGGCTACTGGGACCAGGATGGCAGCGGCGCCGTGCTCAATGGCCTGCACAGCTCCAGCGACACCACCCAGCAATCGGCGCAAATCGACCTGTCCGGTCCGTTCCAGTTGTTCGGCCGTACCCACCAGGCCATGGTTGGCTACAACAACAGCCGCACGGTGGGCTGGTCGCCGGAATACTCCTGCACCATGGTCGGTGACGACATGGCCAGCGCGCCTGCTTTGGGTTGCCAGTTCCGCGCCAACAACGGCTTCCCGCTGACCGACTGGCGCAATGGAGTGGATGACGACTACGACATCCTCGCCTCGCGCACCGGCCGCCACAGCAAGACCACCACCCGCCTGCAGGGTATGTACGCCGCCACCCGCCTGAGCGTCACCGACCCGCTGTCGGTGATCGTCGGCGTGCGCACCAGCAACTACTCGTCCGTTACCCGTAGCGTGGCCGGCGTGCGCAGCAGCCAGGAAGAGAACGGCATCGTCACCCCTTACCTGGGTGCGGTGTACGACCTCAACGAGAATTACTCGGTGTATGCCAGCTACACCGACATCTTCACACCGCAAACTTCTGAAACCAGCAGCGGCAGCAAGGTCGAGCCGATTCGCGGGCAAAGCTACGAGACCGGCATCAAAGGTGAGTGGTTCGATGGCCGGTTGAACGCCTCGGCGGCGTACTTCCGCACCAAGCAGGAAAACAAGGCCGTGCTGGATGGCGACCTGACCACCCCGACTGGTGGCAATGCCTACAAGGCCGGTTCCGGGCAGGAAACTGACGGTATCGACCTGGAAGTCGCGGGTGCCCTGAGCCCCAACTGGAACGTGTATGCCGGCTACACCTATCTGCATTTCCGCCGCGTCGACAGCGACGGTCGCAGCGACCCGTCGCACCTGTTCAAGGCCTCGACCACCTACCGCCTGAGCGGCCCGCTCGACCGCCTCATCCTGGGCGCAGGCGTGACCGCGCAAACCAACATTCGCGCCATTTCCAGCCCGGCAGGTCAGCCCACCAATGGCGTGAGCAATGGTGCCACTGACGTGAACTGGTCCGGTTATGCCATCTGGAATGCCATGGCCAAGTACCAGCTGACCGACGACACCAGCGTCAGCCTCAACGCCAACAACCTGTTCGACAAGCACTACTACACCCAGTACGGGTTCTACGCCGGGGCAATCTATGGCGACCCGCGTAACCTTTCGCTGACGGTTGGCACTGCCTTCTGATCAGGCACGGTCAAGTGTAGGAGCGGCCTTGTGTCGCGATGGGCCGCGCAGCGGCCCTTCTTCACCCGGGCTCTGCCTCTTGCCCCCGAACAACCGGCTTCTCCAGCCGGCCCTCCAAGCTCTCCCAATCCTCGCCAAACAGCTCTATCGGATGCATTGTTCGATCTGCACCGTTGCCACAGGCTAGGGCTTTGGCTGGGCAGTAGAGGTCGCAGCCCCAGCAGATACGCTCGGGATGGCTGGGGTTTGTGGGGAATTTCTTGGCCATGGGGTGCTTCCCTCAAGGGCTGCCTGAAAACAGGCTATGCCTCATGGCTGCAGGGAGCTTGATCGAAATCAAACGCTGCAGTAATTGCACGAGCACGCTGAGGGGGAAGGCTGCAGTCTTTTGGCGAGTGCAGGGTGTTTGATGTGGGTATTCAAAGAAAAACGGTACAAACAAAAAAGGCCCACCTTTCGGTGAGCCTTTTTGATACTGCGTATGGTGCCGGCACCAGGAATCGAACCCGGGACCTACTGATTACAAGTCAGTTGCTCTACCATCTGAGCTATACCGGCAATGGGGCGTCATTATAGCGATCGTTTGGCGCCTGTAAACCACTTCCTTGCGATTGTTCGCAAAAGACCTAAGTTACCGGCCCAAAAGGAGAATTTTCTTACCAGCCGCGGTGGATGGTGTTGACGCTTGGCTCGCTTTTGCCTGGGTTGAAGAACAGCTTGTCATTGTCGCAGCCGCGCTTGCGGCAAGGGCTTTCGGTGCGCAGGGGCAGGCCGTTGTCGCCGCCCAGCTGCATGCCGGGGTGGTTCCAGCCCAGGTTGCTGTTGGAGTGGGGCGCGGTGCCGTTGGTGCAGCCGGTCAGGGCCAGAGCGAAGGTCAACAGGGCGAGGGGGGTGGCTCGGGTCACGATGGTCAAGTCCGTTGGTCCATTGTCGGTTCTGGCGCAACGCCAGAAGGTCGCGGGGCTGGCGGGCAGCGCGCGACGTCACTTTTTAATGATTTGGGGGGCGGATGATACACCGTTACGGCGGTTGGGCATTAGCCTTGTGTTACCTGTCAGGCGCTCTTCGCGGGAATTCTCACACCCACAAATGACCGCGCAAACAGCGCTTGCATCAACCACAAGAAATGTTTATGCACAAGTGGCATTGCCGACTTGCGCGAAAGGCATGCCGGATCGCTACGCCGCTGGTCTTTGCGCAAACGCCTGTTTTTGTTGGGCTTGACGCGTAAGCTGGAATAAGCCAAGCGCTTGAAATAGCGCTTGGCTCCAACAGGTAATCACAAGCTTGTTCACAGACTTATCCACAGGTTGTGCTGCGGCTAACGGTCGCGTTCCGCAAGGATGAGCAGGTTGCGCGGGGTCAGTGGGTAGTCGCAAAACAGGCCCAGGCGCACCTCATAGCCTTGTTCTTCGAGAAACAGGGCGCGATCGAGCACCAGCCATAGTTCCAGCGGCCGGCGGAATAGGTTGCGCACGCGCTCCAGGTTGCGTACCTCGGCCAGGCGCTGCCAGCCCGCGGCCTCCAGGGCGGCCCAATCCGGGTTGCCGTGCAAAGGCAGTTGTTTCAGATCTGCCAGGTCGCGGCAGTAGTGCTCGAAAGGCTTTTCCAGCCAGGCTACCGGCAGCGACGGCGTCGGCAGGTATTCGCTGCTCTGGCGCTGCTGGCGTTGTAGCAGGTCGAAGCCCAGGCGCCGGGCCATCGAGGTGTCGCGCTGGCGCCGCACGCGGGCGCCAGCGGTGACGGTTTCGCTCAAGGGCAGGCCCAGGTCGTCCAGCGACAGCTGCAAGTTGGACGCTTGCGCGGCTGTGGATAACGCCTGGTATTGCTGCACGGCTGTGCGGTTGTAGCAGCAGGGGGCTACGGCCAACTGCCGGCAACCTTGCCGGCTGGCCAGTTGCATCAGGCGTACATGCAGGTCGCCACAGGCGTGCAGGGCGACCACGCTTTTGTCGCCTGCCAGGTGGCGGGCGCTGTCGCTGGCCATCACATCCTGGTGCACATGCTGCGCTGGCACGTGGTGGTGCGCGCTCAGGGCCTGGCCGGCGGCGACCAGGTCGGCGTCGTACTCAAGGCAGGTCAGCTGCTGGCCGGGTTGCAACAGGCGGCGGCCCAGGTGGCCTTTGCCAGAGCACCAGTCCAGCCAGTGTTGCGGCGGTTCACGGAAGGCCAGGTGGCTGGCGAAGGCTTCGATCTGCTGCCATTTGCGGCCGGGGACAGCAACGTCCAGACGGTGGGCGGCGGAGGGTAGAGCGCTCTGAGGAAGGCTGCCAAGGGTGGAGAGCTGCTGGGCTTGCTGGGCCAGTTGCGGGAATGGGGCGGGCAAGTGGTCAGCGGTACTATCGGCTTCGGCGTCTGCCAGGGAGCATTGGCGCAGGTGGGTGGCCAGTTCGGGGTGGGTGGTTTCCCAGCCCAGGTGCAGGGTAGTGAAGGGGCGGGGTTTCCACAGCTGTTGGTGCTCGATCAGGAACTGGTCGAGTGCCTGGAAGCGGGTGCTTAGGTGATGGCTGTGGAGGTGACTGGGCATGGGAGGACGTGTGTTGGGTTTTAGGGCCTCTTCGCGGTTGCACCCGCGAAGAGGCCGGGACGGCTCAGCGGCCTTGGCAGGCATCCACGCGCAACCAGCGCTCCAGCAGCTTGAAGCCCTGCACCAGCAAGAACGAGATCACCAGGTAGAACACCCCGGCCGCGAAGAAGATTTCCACCGGCAGGTAGGTCCGCGCAATGATGGTACGGGCCATGCCGGTCAGTTCCAGCAGGGTCACGGTACTGGCCAGGGCGCTGGCCTTGAGCATCAGGATCACTTCGTTGCTATACGCCGGCAGGCCGATGCGCGCAGCACGTGGCAGCATGATGTAGAACAGTGCCTTGCCCCGTGACATGCCCAGCGCGCGTGCCGCTTCGATCTCGCCCTTGGGGATCGACTGCAGCGCGCCACGCAGGATCTCGGCGATGTACGCGGCGGTGTGCAGGGTCATGGTCAGCACCGTGCACCAGAACGGATCGCGCAGGTACGGCCACAGCGAGCTGGAGCGCACGGCATCGAACTGCGCCAGGCCGTAGTAGACCAGGAACAGCTGCACTAACAGTGGCGTACCACGGAAGAAGAAGATGTAGCTGAACGGCACCGCACGCACGTACCAATGGCGTGAGGAGCGGGCGATGCCCAGCGGGATGGCCAGGATCAACCCGGCAACCACGGCAATGGCCACCAGCTCCAGGGTAAGGGTTGCGCCTTCGGCCAGGCGTGGCAGCCATTTGAAGATGACTTCCCAATTCATTATTCGGCCCTCGCAAAGCCGCGAGCGGCGCGTTTTTCCATGAAGTGCATGCCGGTCATGGCAAGGACGGTCAGGCCCAGGTAAATGCAGGCCGCGACCATGTAGAAGGTGAACGGCTCTTTGGTCACGGTCACGCCTATCTGCGAATGACGCATGATCTCTTCAAGGCCGATTACCGACACCAGTGCGGTGTCCTTCATCAGGATCATGAACAGGTTGCCAAGGCCGGGCAGGGCGATGCGCCACATCTGCGGGAGGATGATCCGCGACAGGATGCGGCCCTTGGACAGGCCCAGTGCCAGGCCCGCTTCACGGTGGCCCTTGGGAATCGCCAGGATGGCGCCACGGAACACCTCGGTGGCATAGGCGCCGAAGCACAGGCCCAGGGCGATCACACCGGCCGCGAAGGCACTCAGCTCAAGGCCAGGCATGTTCAGGGCTTCGCCGAGGCTGTTCATCAGCCCGACGGTGCCGAAATAGATAAGCAGCACCCACAGCAGTTCGGGCACGCCGCGAACCAGGGTCGAGTAAAAGCCGCCAAGCCATTGCAGCGGCTTGAGCGGGGAGGTCTTGGCCAGGGCGCCGAGCAGGCCCAGCACCAGCCCCAGCAGCAAGGCGCAAAGCGCCAGTTTTACGGTCATCAAGGTGCCGGCCATCATGGCCGGACCGAATCCGTGCAGGTCGATATTCATGGGCAGGTCATTCTAGGGACTGGCGCGCCGCAAGGGCGCGCCGGTCAGGGCGGGTCATTCGATGCTGAACGGGAAGTACTTGTCGTTGATCTTCTTGTACGTGCCGTCGGCTTTGATTTCTGCCAGGGCTTTGTTCAGGTTGTCGCGCAGCTTGGTGTCACCTTTGCGCACGGCAATGCCGATCTTGTCGCTGTCCATCACCGGCTCGCCCTTGAACTCGAAGTTCGAGCCGTCTTTGCTCTTCAGCCACTCGTACTGTACGTACTTGTCGGCCAGGATGCCGTCGATGCGGCCGGACACCAGGTCCAGGTAGGCGTTTTCCTGGGTGTCGTACAGCTTCACGTCGACGCCCTTGAAGTTGTCTTCAAGGTAGGTGCCGGCCAGGGTGGCGCGCTGGGTGCCGATTACCTTGCCTTTCAGCGACTCTTTGTCAGTTTTGAAATCGACGTTTTTCGGCGCGATGAACTGCAGCTTGTTGGAGTAGTACGGCTCGGTGAAGTCCACGGCCTGCTTGCGCTCGTCGGTGATCGACAGCGACGACACCAGGAAGTCGAACTTCTTGGCATTCAGGGCCGGGATGATGCCGTCCCAGTCGGAGGTAACGACCGAGCATTCGACTTTCATCTTGGCGCACAGGGCGTCACCGATGTCTTTGTCGAAACCAACCACGTTACCGCTGGCATCCTTGTTGTTGAACGGTGGGTAGGCGGCTTCGATACCCATGCGCAGTTTTTCTGCGGCCATGGCGTTTGCCGACATCACCAGCGTGGCAGCAGCTGCCAGGAGGAACTTCTTGTAAGTGTGCATGTATTGCTCCGTTAGCGGTGGCTGGACATGAATTGCTTGCAACGCGCCGAGGTCGGGTTTTCGAAGACCTGCTGCGGCGATCCCTGCTCTTCGACCAGGCCTTGGTGCAGGAAGACGACTTCACTGGACACATGGCGGGCAAAGCTCATCTCGTGCGTCACCAGCAGCATGGTACGGCCTTCTTCGGCCAATGCGCGGATAACGTTTAGCACTTCCTGGACCATTTCCGGATCGAGCGCCGAGGTGGGCTCGTCGAACAGGATCACTTTGGGCTTCATGGCCAGGGTACGGGCAATGGCGGCGCGCTGTTGCTGGCCTCCGGAAAGCTGGGCGGGGTAGCTGTGGCGCTTGTCGTAGATGCCGACCTTGTTCAGCAGCGCTTCGGCGGCTTCGATGGCCTCGGCCTTGCTTTGGCCGAGCACGCGGCGTGGCGCCTCGATGATGTTGTCGAGGATCGACATGTGCGGCCACAGGTTGAAGTTCTGGAAGACAAAGCCGATTTCGCTGCGCAGGCGATTGATCTGGCGGTTGTCGGCTGCGACCAGGTCGCCGTTCTTGGCGGCCTTGAGCTTGAGGGCTTCGCCGGCGACCAGGATTTCGCCCTGGTGCGGGTTCTCGAGCAGGTTGATGCAGCGCAGCAGGGTGGACTTGCCGGAGCCGGACGACCCCAGGATGGAGATCACGTCACCGTCGCGTGCGGTCAGCGAAATGCCCTTGAGAATTTCCTGCTCGCCGTAGCGTTTGTGCAGATTGCGGATTTCCAGCGCGGGCGTGGCCTGAGCCATGTGCGGTCCTCATGTGTTCGGGTGCGTTCCCAGCTATTGGCGGCCTTCCTGGCGTGCGCCAAGCTAGCATAGCGGCATTATGACGGCCAACAGGGTCGCCGGGGACTGTGGGCACTGGTGGGGCAGTTTGTCGCATCGCTACAGCGTAACGTCGCGCAGATGTCCGCGAAGGTGTCGCCCAGCACCAGAGCCTTGATGAAAAAAGGCGCGATGGTGCCACCTTTGGGCCGCTCATGGAAGCGGTTTTGGCCCATTGGCGGGGTAAAGCCGACCTTTAGGTCAAACGATTCCAGTGGGGGCAGGTTTACCCGCGAATGCGTCGCTAGCTTTAAAGGTTGTACCTCAAGGTTGCACTTTTTTGCATTGCGGTGGTGCACAGGTGTTACCGGGGAGCACCTGTGGTGCATTTGTAAGTGGGTATTTCAGTAATCCGATGATTTGGTGCTCTTTCGGTCAAGTCTTGGCCGAAAGCCCTCCAAGCCGCGTCCTAAAAGGCCCGCAGAAACTTCTGACGAATGCATTCAGCACATGGCGCGCTTATTGCCAGTAGGAAACCGCCGATTGCAGCGACGCCTAGGCCAACCCTTGGTGCGCTTTGTACTCGCAGTCGGAGTGGTCCACTCCTTACAAAGGTAGTTTCAATGAGCGGTAACAATTCCAATGACCTCGCTCAGGGGCTCAAACAACGGCATGTGACCATGCTGTCCATCGCTGGCGTCATCGGTGCCGGCCTGTTCGTAGGCTCCGGCCACGCCATCGCAGCTGCCGGCCCTGCCGTGCTGCTGGCATATGCCGCCGCCGGTACCCTGGTGGTGCTGGTGATGCGCATGTTGGGTGAAATGGCTGTCGCCTCGCCTGACACCGGTTCGTTCTCCACATATGCCGACCGCGCCATCGGGCGCTGGGCCGGTTTCACCATTGGCTGGCTGTACTGGTGGTTCTGGGTGCTGGTGATACCGCTGGAGGCCAATGCCGCCGCAGCCATCCTGCATGCGTGGTTCCCTGCGGTCGACCTGTGGGCATTCTCCCTCATCATTACCTTGGCGCTGACGCTGACCAACCTGTGCAGCGTTAAGAACTACGGTGAGTTCGAGTTCTGGTTCGCCCTGCTCAAGGTGCTGGCGATCATCGGCTTCATCGCCGTGGGCTGTGCTGCCTTGTTCGGCTTCGTGCCAAACAGTCAGGTGAGCGGTGCCAGCCACCTGTTCGATACCCAAGGTTTCATGCCGAACGGCCTGGGCGCCGTGCTGGCCGCGATGCTGACCACCATGTTCTCGTTCATGGGTACTGAAATCGTCACCATCGCCGCTGCCGAGTCGAAGGACCCGGGCAAGCAGATCAGCCGTGCCACCAATTCGGTGATCTGGCGTATCTGCCTGTTCTACCTGGTGTCGATCTTCCTGGTCGTGGCCTTGGTGCCTTGGAACGACCCAGCGCTGGCCGAAACCGGTTCCTACCAGACCGTGCTGAGCCGTATCGGCGTACCGAATGCCAAGCTGATCGTCGACATCGTGGTGTTGATCGCGGTGACCAGCTGCCTGAACTCGGCGCTGTACACTTCGTCGCGCATGCTGTTCTCGCTGAGCAAGCGTGGCGACGCACCGGCCATCGCCCAGCGCACCACCAAGGCGGCTACCCCGCACGTGGCGGTTTTGCTGTCCACGGCAGCGGCGTTCCTTTGCGTGTTCGCCAACTTCGTGGCCCCGGCCCAGGTGTTCGAGTTCCTGCTGGCCAGTTCGGGCGCCATTGCGCTGCTGGTGTACCTGGTGATTGCCGTGTCGCAGTTGCGCATGCGTGCCCAGCGTGAAGCCCGCGGCGAGAAAATCACATTCAAGATGTGGCTGTTCCCGGGCCTGACCTGGGCGACCATTGCCTTCATCGTTGCCATTCTGGTGGTAATGGCGTTGCGTGAAGATCACCGCGCCGAAATCATCGCGACTGCGCTGCTGAGTATTGGTGTGGTGGCAGCTGGCTTGCTGGTGCACCGCAAGCGTGAGGCTGCCGGACGGGTGGCGCTGGATAACTGATCCGCGCTGGCTGAGATGAAAAGGCCGTGCCCTGTGAGGGGCACGGCCTTCTTCGTTGGCAGGTTAAACGGCCCTGTCAGCCGAACTGCTTCTGCTGTTGCTGCTGCTTGGCAACCAGTTCGGAAGCGGCGATATAGGCCTCCTGGAACTCATCGCTCTCCAGCCAGGCCATGGTGGCCTCTTCGTCAGCGCCGTCCAGCCATTTGCGGTAGGCGTTGAACACCAGCACGATGTAGTCGGTGGCGTGCTCTTCCTTGTGCCCCTTGAGTACCAGGGCCAGCAGCGGGTCCACCAGGAATACCGAGATCATCGGTACCAGGCCGCCCTCCTGGGCTTCCTTCATCTTGTTGAACATCGCGTCGTAGCTGCCCGACTCCATGGCCTTGTTGTACACCTGCTCGACGCTGGCGCTGTCGCCGGCACTGGCCTTGACCGCCTGGCCGCTGCGCACCATGCGGTTCTGCTTGGCCTTGCTGGCGGCGCGTTTGGCGCGTTTCTGTTGCTTGGTAGGGGTGGCCATGGGGTGAATCCTTGGGGTGTTCGGAAATTGCGCGTATTGAAGCGCAGCTGCCTCGGCGTTTCAACTCGCCAGCGGGGCGGGCTCATCCTCTTCGAACCCGTGCGATGCCCTGCCGACCAGCAGTTCATCCGGCGCATGGGCCACGCTATGGTCCTTGTCGGGGTAGTCCAGCGAGTGCAGGAAGTGGCGGATGCAGTTGAGCCGCGCACGCTTCTTGTCATCGGACTTGATCACTGTCCACGGTGCATCGGCAGTGTCGGTATGGAAGAACATCGCTTCCTTGGCGGCGGTGTAGTCTTCCCACTTGTCCAGCGACTTGATGTCGATAGGTGACAGCTTCCAGTGCTTGAGCGGGTCGTCGCGGCGCGAGATGAAGCGGCGCAGCTGCTCTTCGCGGTTCACCGAAAACCAGTACTTGAACAGCAGGATGCCGCTGTTGCACAGCATGCGCTCAAGGTCCGGCGCCTGGCGCATGAATTCCAGGTACTGCAGTGGCGTGCAGAACTCCATCACCTTCTCTACCCCGGCGCGGTTGTACCAGGAGCGGTCGAAGAACACCATTTCACCCGCCGTGGGCAGGTGCTGGATATAGCGCTGGAAATACCACTGGCCCTGCTCCTGCTCGGAAGGCTTCTCGAGCGCAACGATGCGCGCACCGCGTGGGTTGAGGTGCTCCATGAAGCGCTTGATGGTGCCGCCCTTGCCTGCGGCATCACGCCCTTCGAACAGAATCACCACACGTTGGCCGGTGTCCTTTACCCAGCTCTGCACCTTCAGCAGCTCTATCTGTAGCGCGTGCTTGGCCTTCTCCTAGTCCTGGCGGCGCAGCCGGGTGCGGTAGGGGTAGCTGGCCGGTAGGCGCGCCGAGGTGCTGTCTTCATTGCTGCCCCTGGGGGCGGTAGCCACTTCCAGCGCTGCGGGTTGCTGGCTGATGCGGGTGATCGTCGGTTCCGGCTTGCGCTGGCGTGGGCGGCGCGTGCGGACTGGGGTGACGGCAGGTTCGCCGGGGGCGGGGAGCAGTAGGGGGGATTCTTCGCTCATGGGGTCCTTGCTAGTCGATTCGGATGTCCGTCCTCGATTATGAAGGTGAGCGAATGGTGGCTACTTGATGCTGGTCAATGAGCAAAAATCACAGGCAACAAAAAACCCGCACTAGGCGGGTTTCTTGTTGTCGCTTCGGGTAACTTTGCAACCACCAGAAGCTTGAAGGTGGTGCCCAGAGACGGAGTCGAACCGCCGACACGAGGATTTTCAATCCTCTGCTCTACCGACTGAGCTATCTGGGCGACGAGGTGAATTAAATAGATTTCCGGACCGCTCGTCAACGACTTTTTGAAAAAATTTTAAATTAATTCCGTCGCTTACGATTTTTGGGGTCATTCGGCCGGTGGAACGTAGCCTTCGGCCTGGGCGTATTCTTCGCCGGCGAAAAACTTGTCCATCTCGGCCTGGAGGAATTTGCGGTCCTCGGCGTTCATCATGTTCAGGCGCTTTTCGTTGATCAGCATGGTCTGGTGCTTCTGCCAGTCAGCCCAGGCTTTCTGCGAGATGTGTTCGAAGATGTCCTGGCCCTTGGCGCCTGGGTAGGGCGGGCGTTCCAGGCCTGGGAGTTCTTCTTGGTACTTGCGGCACATCACGGTGCGGGTCATCGGGCGTCTCCTGCAATCAGTTCGTCGGCCGCGCGTTCAAGCAGCTTTTTTACCGGGGCGGCAAGGCCCAGGCGCGGCGGGGTGGCGAGGTTATACCAGAGCCAGTCGGCCTCGGCCATGTGCTCGCCGACCGGGTCGACGCGCACCAGCCAGGGCTCGATCGCCAGCTGGAAGTGGCTGAAGGTGTGGGTCAGGCCATCCATGGCGTGGCTGCCAGCCAGGCGTAGGCCGTGCTGATAGGCCAGGTCTTCGAGTTGGGCAATGTCATCCAGCTCCGGCAGGCTCCACAAACCACCCCACAGGCCGCTGGAGGGGCGGCGATACAACAGGATGGCGCCTTCGGGGTTGGTCAGCAGAGGCATCAGGGTGCGCCGTTGCGGCAGCGCTTTGCGCGGCTTGGGCTCGGGGTAGCGGGTTTCTTCACCGTGCAGGTGCGCTTCGCAGCCGCGCTGCAGCGGGCAGATCAGGCAGCTGGGCTTGCTGCGCGTGCACAGCGTGGCGCCCATGTCCATCATCGCCTGGGTGTAGTGGTTGGCGCGCAATTGTGGGGTGAAGCGCTCGGCGGTGGCCCACAGCTGGTTGGCCACCTTGGGCTCGCCGGGGTAGCCCGCCTGGGCGCTGTAGCGGGCCAGCACGCGCTTGACGTTGCCGTCGAGGATCGGCGCGCGGATGCCCATGCTGATGCTGGCGATGGCACCTGCCGTGGAGCGGCCGATGCCGGGCAGCTCGGTAAGCTGCTCGACACTGCGCGGGAATTCGCCGCCATGTTGTTCGACGACGATCTTCGCGGCCTTTTGCAGGTTGCGGGCACGGGTGTAGTAGCCCAGCCCGGTCCACAGGTGCAGCACTTCGTCCTCCGGCGCCTCAGCCAGGGCCTGCACGGTCGGCAGGGCCTGCATGAAGCGGTCGAAGTAGTTGAGCACGGTGCTGACCTGGGTCTGCTGCAGCATGATTTCTGACACCCATACCCGGTACGGGGTGATGCCCTGTTGCCAGGGCAGGTCGTGCCGGCCGTGCTCGTCATACCAATCCAGCACAGCGCTGGAGAACTGCTCGGGGCTCATCGCTTGAACAGCCCCTTGAGCGCGTCTTTCACTTCCGGGCTCACTTTGTCTCCAAGTTTTTCTTCAAGCTTTTCGTCGATCTTGTCTTGCAGGCGGTTGCCGGCCAGCTTGGCCGCCACCTTGCCCAGGCCGTTCTGGTCCAGGCGGCAGGCCTTGGCGCCAAGTTCCAGCGGGCCGCGGCAGCGCAGCGGCACTTCAACGCCAACATACCGTTCGTTGACCTGGCAGGCAGGGTCCGGCATGGCGCGTTGGTCGCCTTCGACGATCACACCCACGTTGTAGTCCATGCCCAGCACGCGCAGGTCGAGGTCACCATGGCCGTTGACGGTCAGGCCTGGGATGCGGGCCTTGAGGTCCGGGTTGCTGGCGACGCCATTGCGTACCACGAGGCTGCCGCGCAGCTCCTGGAACGGGGTGTCCTTGCCGCGTGGTTCGCCGCTCAGGGTTTTGCGGTTGAGGGTGGCGATGGCCTGGCACAGCTGCTGTTCCAGGTTGGCATTGACCAGCACACCGTCGTTGATGGTGAAGTTTGCGCTGCCGTTCAGGGTGTCGACCAGTGCCTTCTGGCTGTTACCGGTGGCCGTCAGATCACTGGTCAGGGTCAGCAGGCCCTTGACCGGTGGCGTCTGCTCCTTGCCTTCGGTCTTGATGAAGTGCTCCACCGGCACCCGTTGGATGTTGGTGTTCACGCCCAGTTGTGGCACGGCAGGGCGCACGTCGACCGTGCCCTTGGCTTCGAAGGTGCCGTTGTACAGTTCGCCGCGCAGGGTTTGCAGGGTCAACAGGCCAGCTTGGCCAATGGCCTTGAGCTGGGCGTCTTCGATCGGCAGCTTGTCCAGGGTCAACGAACCGAAGGCCAGGTCGGCCTGCAGGTCGAGGGCGCGCAGGCGGTCCACCGGCAGCAGTTTGTCGTCGCTCCAGGCCACCTGAGTCGGGGCATTGGGCAGTGGCGTGGTGCCGGCACCGGCCACGGCGCTGGCTTCCTGTTGCTTCACCTCGGCCTGGCGCGCAGCGGTGGCGCCCTTGGCTTCTTCGCTCTTGGCCGGCAGGTAGCGGTCGGCGTCGAAGGTGTCGCCTTTGAGCTGCAGGCGCAGGGCCTGCTTGGCGAAGTCTTCGACGGCCACGCGGCCGCTGAAGGTGCTGTCGTCCAGCTTCACCGCCAGGTCTTCCAGGGCCAGGCTGTTGGGCGTGCCCTGCAGGCGAGTCACCAGCTCCAGCTTGGCGAAGGCGGCCGGGTCGTTGGTGGCCGGCAGTGGGCGGCCGATGCTGTCGAGGAAGGTGCGCAGGTTGAACTGGGCGATGGACAGACCGCCGCTCAGCTGGGGTGCCTTGTCCAGGTCACGCAGGTTCAGCTCACCGAGGGCGCGCAGCTGGTTGGCGGAGACTTTCAGGCCGTTCCACGAAGCCACATTGGCAGCCAGGTCTACCAGCAGTTGGCCTTGGGCGGCAAAGGTCACGGTCTTGCCACCAGTGGGTTCACCCGAGGTTTCGCCCGACAGGCGCATGTCTTCGAAGTTGTAGCGCTTGAGCTTGCGGTCGAAGCGCAGTTCGCCGGCCAGCTCGGTGCGGGCCTTGATGCTCGGTTGGCTGGCGCTGATGAAGGCGCTGGCCTTGAGCGGAATGTTGGCGCCTTCATGGACCGGGCCGGTGCTCAGCTGGATGCTTTCGGCGCTATAGCTTTGGCCGGTCTTGGCATCGGTGTACTGCACGCGGGCGTTGTTCACGGTCAGGCTGTCGATGTCCAGCTTGACGGCGCGGTCGTTGTTGTCGGCGGTCGTGGGCTTCTGCTCGGCAGGTGGCTGCGCGGGTGCACCGGCGGTTGTGCCGTTTTGCGCAGGCAGCGGCTTGCCGATGTCTTCCCAGTTGCCATGGCCCTGTTCGTCACGCGCCAGGGTCAGGTTCAGGCCTTCGACGCGTACATCGCTCATTTGCACTTCGCGGCGCAGCAATGGCAGTACACGGACCGAAAGGCCGAGCATCTGCAGGTCGGCGAACGGTTCCTTGGGTTTGGCCAAGGTGGCGATGCTGGCTTCGTGCAGCTCCAGGCCCAGCCATGGGAACAGGCTCCAGCCGATATCGCCGTTGAGGGTCAGCTCCACGTGAGCCTTGTCGCGTGCCAGCTGGCGAATCTCGTCTTTGTAGTCGTTGGGATCAAAGAGGTGGGTCAGGGCGAAGCCCAGCGCCACGATGATCAGCAGCAACCCGAGAAGCCCCAGTCCCAGGATTTTGCCGAACGCTTTCATGGGCGAGTCCTTGTAGTCCGTTAGTGAAATTCAGGCGGCAGAGTATAACGCCGCGAGGGTTGTCCCTGCGTATTCGACCAGAGATACAGGGCATATCCTACGTTTTCAGCAGATGGTACGGCTTTCGGCGGGCAGATGTTCGCCTGTGCCGGCCTCTTCGCGGGTTTACCCGCGAAGAGGCTGGCACAGGAAAGAGGACCGTTTCAGCCAAGCAATAAATCACGATATCAGATTGCTTTCACGCTACTTGGCTCTGCTAACCTTGCGCCGCTTTGCGAGCACCCTCCCTATAACAAGGATCAGATCCATGACCAGTACCGTCGCGACGGGCTCCTCGGCCAGTGCGCCAGGCTTCCTGTCGAAGGAGCGCATCATCGCCCGCCCGGGCTTCAACCGCTGGCTGGTGCCACCCGCCGCCCTGGCCATTCACTTGTGCATCGGCATGGCCTATGGCTTCTCGGTGTTCTGGTTGCCTTTGTCGCAAGCCCTCGGCATCACCGCCCCCGTTGCCTGTGCCGCAGACATGAGCTTCATGGCCCGGATGTTCAGCGCCGAATGCGACTGGCCGATCTCGATGCTGAGCTGGATCTACACCCTGTTCTTCGTCTTTCTCGGCTGCTCGGCGGCGGTGCTGGGCGGTTGGCTGGAGCACGCCGGCCCGCGCAAGGCTGGCCTGGTTTCGGCCCTGTGCTGGTGTGGCGGCATGCTGCTTTCGGCAATCGGCGTGAAAACCCACCAGCTATGGCTGATGTGGCTGGGCTCCGGCGTGATTGGCGGTATCGGCCTGGGATTGGGCTATATCTCGCCAGTGTCGACCCTGATCAAGTGGTTCCCGGACAAGCGCGGCATGGCCACCGGCATGGCGATCATGGGCTTTGGCGGCGGGGCCATGGTGGGTGCACCGCTGGCCACCGCGCTGATGGGGCATTTTGGCAACGAGCATGAAGTTGGCGTGTGGCAGAGCTTCGTCGCCATGGCGGCGATCTACTTCGTGTTCATGACTGCCGGCGCTCTGGCATATCGTGTCCCGCCGACCGGCTGGAAGCCTGAAGGCTGGACGGCCCCGGTGAAAAAGGCCGGCAACGCCATGGTCACCGACCGTCACGTGCACGTCAGCGTGGCCTGGAAGACGCCTCAGTTTGCGCTGATCTGGCTGGTGTTGTGCCTGAACGTGTCGGCAGGCATCGGCATTCTTGGCATGGCTTCGCCGCTGCTGCAGGAGGTGTTCGCCGGCAAGCTGCTGGGCAACGAACTGACCTTCAGCCAGCTGAACACTGCCCAGCTGGCGCAAATTGCCGCGATCGCTGCCGGTTTCACCGGTTTGCTGAGCCTGTTCAACATTGGCGGGCGGTTCTTCTGGGCGTCCTTCTCCGACTACATCGGCCGCAAGAACACCTACTTCGCTTTCTTCGCCTTGGGCGTTGGCCTTTACAGCCTGGTGCCGAACATGGGGCACTTGGGTAACGTGGCGCTGTTCGTGGCCGCGTTCTGCATCATCCTGTCGATGTATGGTGGCGGTTTCGCGACCGTGCCGGCGTACCTGGCTGACCTGTTCGGTACGCAGATGGTCGGCGCCATTCATGGTCGTCTGCTGACGGCCTGGGCGGCGGCGGGGGTGCTGGGGCCGGTGTTGATCACCTACCTGCGTGAGTCTCAGTTGGCCGCGGGTGTGGAGCGGGCAGCGGCTTACGACATGACCTTGTACATCCTCGCTGGCCTGCTGGTGCTGGGCTTTATCTGCAACATGCTGGTACGCCCGGTGGCCGACAAGCATTTCATGAGCGATGCAGAGCTGGCCGCCGAGCGGGCGTTGAGCCATGACAAGGGCGCCGACAGTGCACGCTCGCTGGAGTGGAAAGCGGCGCCGGGCAGCCTGCCACTGGTGCTGCTGGCCTGGGCTGTGGTGGTCGTGCCGTTGGCCTGGGGGGTGTGGGTAACCTTGCAGAAGACAGCTGTGCTGTTCCACTGAGCCGCTCCTTTGGGGTTGCAAGGCAGCCCCAATTACCTGGTTGTATAGACCTGTAGCGGCATCTAGCCCGCGTAATTCCTCGCTTTGCCATATGTCATCCGCGTTTCAAGCTGGCGCGTTCTGGGCCTATAATGGAGCCCTTTTCGCCCAATGATTTTGCGGAGCTGGTGATGGTCGAACGTAAGGCTTCCGTCGAGCGCAATACCCTGGAAACCCAGGTCAAGTGCTCGATCAACCTCGATGGCAGTGGCAAGGCCCGATTCGATATCGGTGTGCCTTTCCTTGAACACATGCTGGACCAGATCGCCCGCCATGGGCTGATCGATCTGGATATCGAGTGCAAGGGTGACACGCATATCGACGATCACCATACCGTCGAAGACGTTGGCATTACCCTGGGCATGGCATTCGCCCAGGCCATCGGTGACAAGAAAGGCATCTTCCGCTACGGCCATGCCTACGTGCCGCTGGACGAAGCGCTGTCGCGCGTGGTCATCGACTTTTCTGGCCGCCCAGGCCTGCAGATGCACGTGCCGTACACCCGCGCCAGCGTTGGTGGCTTCGATGTCGACCTGTTCCAGGAGTTTTTCCAGGGCTTCGTCAACCATGCCCTGGTCACCCTGCACATCGACAACCTGCGTGGCCACAACACCCACCACCAGATCGAAACCGTGTTCAAGGCTTTCGGCCGCGCTCTGCGCATGGCCATTACCCTCGACGAGCGCATGGCCGGGCAGATGCCTTCCACCAAAGGGTGCCTGTAAATGCAGACGGTAGCCGTAATCGACTATGGCATGGGCAACCTGCACTCGGTGGCCAAGGCGCTTGAGCACGTAGGTGCCGGTAAGGTGTTGGTCACCAGCGATGCCGCAGTGATCCGCGAGGCCGACCGCGTGGTGTTCCCAGGTGTGGGTGCGATTCGCGACTGCATGGCCGAAATCCGCCGCCTGGGCTTCGACAGCCTGGTACGTGAAGTCAGCCAGGACCGCCCGTTCCTCGGTATCTGCGTCGGTATGCAGGCGCTGCTCGAACACAGCGAAGAAAACACCGGTGTCGATTGCATCGGTCTGTTTCCCGGCCAGGTGCGTTTCTTCGGCAAAGACCTGCGAGAAGACGGCGAGCACCTGAAGGTGCCGCACATGGGCTGGAACGAAGTTGCCCAGACCATCGACCACCCGCTGTGGCACGACATCCCCGACCGCGCACGTTTCTACTTCGTGCACAGCTACTACATCAATGCCGGCAAGCCGGGCCAGGTGGTCGGTCGCGGCCACTATGGCGTCGATTTCGCCGCCGCGCTGGCTGATGGCTCGCGCTTTGCCGTGCAGTTCCACCCGGAGAAGAGCCATACCCATGGCCTGCAGTTGCTGCAGAACTTCGTCGCCTGGGACGGGCGCTGGTAATGAGCAGGTCGAAGACCAAGGCCCCGATCATGACCCTGGCCCCCGAGCAGGAGCGCGATGCGCTCGACACGCTCAAGCGCTTCCTTGAAGACCGCTTCGAGCTGCAGCTGGGGTCGTTCGAGGTGGCCGAAGTCCTCGAGCTGTTCACCAAGGAAATTGCACCCCATTACTACAACAGGGCGATTGCCGATGTTCAGCTGCACCTCAAGGAGCGGTTCGAGAGCATCGAAAGCGACCTGTGGGCACTCGAGAAGCCCTGAAACCCAACAAATAGACAGGTTCCCAAGATGCTGATTATCCCCGCTATCGATCTGAAGGACGGTGCCTGCGTGCGCCTGCGCCAGGGCCGCATGGAAGACTCCACGGTATTTTCCGACGACCCGGTGAGCATGGCCGCCAAGTGGGTCGAGGGTGGCTGCCGCCGCCTGCACCTGGTCGACCTCAACGGCGCTTTCGAAGGCCAACCGGTCAACGGTGAAGTGGTTACCGCCATCGCCAAACGTTACCCGACTCTGCCGATCCAGATCGGCGGCGGTATCCGTTCGCTGGAAACCATCGAGCACTACGTCAAGGCTGGCGTCAGCTACGTGATCATCGGCACCAAGGCGGTCAAGCAGCCCGAGTTCGTCGCCGAAGCGTGCAAGGCCTTCCCAGGCAAGGTCATCGTTGGCCTGGATGCCAAGGACGGCTTCGTCGCCACCGACGGCTGGGCCGAAGTCAGCTCGGTGCAGGTCATCGACCTGGCCAAGCGTTTCGAGGCCGATGGCGTCTCGGCGATCGTCTACACCGACATCGCCAAGGACGGCATGATGCAGGGCTGCAACGTGCCGTTCACCAAGGCGCTGGCCGAAGCCACCCGCATTCCGGTGATCGCGTCTGGCGGCATTCACAACCTGGGCGACATCAAGGCCCTGCTCGACGCCAAGGCGCCAGGCATTGTCGGCGCCATCACAGGCCGTGCCATCTACGAAGGCACGCTCGATGTCGCCGAGGCCCAGGCCTTCTGCGACAACTACCAAGGCTGAGGACTGAACCATGGCACTGGCCAAGCGCATCATCCCTTGCCTGGACGTGGACAACGGCCGGGTGGTCAAGGGCGTCAAGTTCGAGAACATCCGTGATGCCGGCGACCCGGTGGAAATTGCCCGTCGGTACAACGAGCAGGGTGCCGACGAAATCACTTTCCTCGACATCACCGCCAGCGTCGATGGCCGCGACACTACCCTGCATACCGTCGAGCGCATGGCCAGCCAGGTGTTCATCCCGCTGACCGTGGGCGGTGGCGTGCGTACCGTGCAGGACATCCGTAACCTGCTCAACGCCGGTGCCGACAAGGTTTCGATCAACACGGCTGCGGTGTTCAACCCGGAGTTCGTGGGCGAGGCTGCGGACCGTTTCGGTTCGCAGTGCATCGTTGTCGCCATCGATGCCAAGAAAGTGTCCGGGCCGGGTGAAACGCCGCGCTGGGAGATTTTCACCCACGGTGGGCGCAAGCCGACTGGCCTGGATGCAGTGGAGTGGGCGAAGAAGATGGAAGGCCTGGGTGCAGGCGAAATTCTGCTCACCAGCATGGACCAGGACGGCATGAAGAACGGCTTCGACCTGGGCGTTACCCGTGCCATCAGTGATGCGCTGGGTATTCCGGTGATTGCCTCGGGTGGTGTGGGCAACCTGCAGCACCTGGCTGACGGTATTCTGGAAGGGCATGCCAGCGCGGTGCTGGCGGCCAGTATCTTCCACTTTGGCGAGTACACGGTACCGGAAGCCAAGGCCTACATGGCTTCGCGCGGGATCGTCGTTCGCTGACAGATCGCTGGGAGGGCTTTGCCCTCCTATCGCGACACAAGGCCGCTCCTACAGGGTAATGCGTATCTCTGTAGGAGCGGCCTTGTGTCGCGATGGGCCGCAACGCGGCCCCAATTGCATCACCCGTGATTCTTGCCGAGCAACGCGTGATAAAGCTCGGTATCCCCAAGAATCCCCACCACCCTGTCGTTATCCTGCAGCACCAGCTTGTTGCCAGTCTGATAACGAATCTGCAGCGCCTCGCGCATGCCGATGTCGGCGTGCACCACGGTCGGTCTGCGCTCCAGCAGCTCCACATCCTGCCCCGGTGCCCAGTTCTGCATGTCCAGCCCGTTCTGGCCCTGGCGAGCACGCTTGAGCGCGCCGCCTTCGCCCAGGTCCAGCCACGAATCGATACCGGGGTCCAGGCACACCGAACCATTGACCCGCTTGCAGTTGTCCAGGCTGCGCATCAGGCTGCGGCCGCACAGCACGTTCAGCGGGTTGGTGTGGGCGACGAAGGTGCGCACGTATTCGTCGGCCGGGTTGAGCACGATTTCTTCCGGCTTGCTGTACTGGATGATCCGCCCGTCCTTCATGATCGCAATACGGGTACCCAGCTTCAGTGCCTCGTCCAGGTCATGGCTGACGAACACGATGGTCTTGCTCAGCTTGGCCTGCAGGCCCAGCAGTTCGTCCTGCAGGCCCTGGCGGATCAGCGGGTCGAGGGCCGAGAACGGTTCGTCCATCAACAGGATGTCGGCATCCATGGCCAGTGCACGGGCCAGGCCCACGCGCTGCTGCATGCCGCCTGACAGCTCGTCCGGCTTCTTGTTGCGCCATTGGGTCAGGCCCACCAGCTCAAGCTTCTCGTCGACCAGCTTGCGCCGTTCCTTTTCCGGGCGGCCCTGCATTTCCAAACCAAAGCTGATGTTCTCGCGCACCGTCAGCCAGGGCATCAGGGCGAACTTCTGGAACACCATGGCAATGCGCTTGGTGCGCATCATCTTCAGCTCGGCCGGGGAGCAGTGGGCAATGTCGATGTGCTTGCCTTCGTGCTCGACGAACAGCTTGCCACGGCTGACGGTGTTGAGGCCGTTGATGCAGCGCAGCAGGCTCGACTTGCCCGAGCCGGACAGGCCCATCAGCACGCAGATCTCGCCCTTGTTGATATCCAGGTTGGCCTTCTCGACGCCAACCACCAGGCCGGTCTGCTTGAGGATCTGCTCGCGGGTCTTGCCTTGGTCCAGCAGCGACAGCGCTTCGCGTGGCTTGTTGGAGAAAATGACGTCGACGTCTTCGAAACGAATGATGCTCATGCCTCACCCCTTACCGGCAGTTCCGGTTGCTTGCAGATACGGTCGAGCATGATCGCCAGCAGCACGATCGCCAGGCCCGCTTCGAAGCCCAGGGAGATATCGGCGGTGTTCAGTGCGTTGACCACAGGTTTGCCCAGGCCGTCAGCGCCGACCAGGGCGGCAATCACCACCATCGACAGCGACAGCATGATGCACTGGGTGACGCCGGCGGCGATGCTGGGCATCGCATGCGGCAGTTCGATACGGGTAAGCAGTTGGCGACGCGAGCAGCCAAAGGCCTTGCCGGCGTCCATCAGCTCTTGCGGCACGTCGCAGATGCCCAGGTAAGTCAGGCGAATAGGCGCGGCAATGGCGAATACCACGGTGGAGATCAGCCCCGGCACCACGCCCAGGCCGAACAGGGTCAGGGTTGGGATCAGGTAGACGAAGGTGGGCACCGTTTGCATCAGGTCGAGCACCGGCCGCATGGCGGTGTAGAACATCGGTTTGTGCGCGGCGAGGATGCCCAGCGGCACGCCGATTACCACGCACACCACCGTGGCGAAGGTGACCTGGGCCAGGGTTTCCATGGTTTCCTGCCAGTAGCCCAGGTTGAGGATCAACAGGAACGACAGGGCAACGAACACGGTCAGCGCCCATTTGCGCTGGATCAAGTGCGCCAGGGCGGCGAACAGGGCAATGAGAACGAACGGGTTGAACCAGGTCAGGGCGCTGGTGACGCCATGGATCATGAACTCCAGGCCTTGCGCGATGGCGTCGAAGTAATTCGCGCCGTTCTGGGTCAGCCACTCGACGAACGACGCGATGTACTGGCCCAGGGGTATTTTCTGATCGATAAGCATGATAGCGAGCTTCCACCTGCATAGATTGAAATCAACCCGGGGCAGGCACGGTCCTGCCCCGAGGTAGCGCTATTGCGTGGTTCGTTATTGCGTGAGCTTGGCCTTGGCCGCCTCCAGGCCAGGTTTGCCATCCACGGTGGTCACGCCGGCCAGCCAGGCATCCAGCTTGCCTGGGTTGTCCTTGATCCATTTCTTGGCGGCGGCTTCGGGTTTCATCTTGTCGTCCAGGACATAGCCCATCATGGTGCTTTCATCCTTGAGCTCGAACGACAGGTTCTTCAACAGCTGGCCAACGTTGCTGCACTCCTGCGCGTAGCCCTTGCGGGTGTTGGTCAGCACGGTGGCCTTGCCGAAGTCGGGGCCGAAGAATTCGTCCCCGCCGGTCAGGTACTGCATCTTGAAGCGGGTGTTCATCGGGTGCGGTTCCCAGCCCAGGAACACTAGCGCTTCGCCACGCTTCTGCGCGCGGTCGACCTGCGACAGCATGCCGGCCTCGCTCGATTGCACGATCTTGAAACCGGCGTCCTTCAGGCCGAAGGCGTTCTTGTCGATCATGCTCTGGATGGTGCGGTTGCCATCGTTGCCGGGTTCGATGCCGTAGATCTTGCTGTCGAGTTCTTTCTTGAACTTGGGAATGTCGCTGAAATCCTTCAGGCCCTTGTCATACAGCGCCTGGGGCACGGCCAAGGTGTACTTGGCGTTTTCCAGGTTGGCGCGCACGGTTTCCACCGTGCCGGCGTCGCGGTACTGCTTGATGTCGTTTTCCATGGTCGGCATCCAGTTGCCGAGAAACACGTCCAGGTCCTTGCCGGTGGCCAGCGACTTGTAGGTCACCGGTACCGAGATCATGGTGGTGTGGGTTTTGTAACCCAGGGCTTCGAGCACAACGCTGGTGGTCGCGGTCGTGACTGTGATGTCGGTCCAGCCGACATCGGAGAAACGTACCGTCTGACACTGCTCGGGTTCGGCGGCCTGGGCCAGCAATGGCGTGGACAGCAACGCAACCAGCAACAGCGAGGGTGAACCTTTCATGGATGGACTCCTGTGATTTTGTCTTCGGGTTCGCGTGGGTCGCCGGGCTTTCTGAAGGTCCGGTCGACCAGGCCTGCAGAGGGCAGGATGCGTGGCCGTGCTTTACGAGTCGCTTTCGATAATCCTCCAGCGCCGGGCAATCGCCTACTGGTAGGGTCGTATCCAGTACGGAACGGGTCGTATCCAGTACGGGCGATGTCGCTTATGGATTTTTCCACCCCTTCGGCCGCATTTTTGCGTCACCAGGCCGCTGGAAAACGGCGTGGAGAAGGCAACGAACAGCGCGGCGCTGCTGGACAAAAGTACGTCGGTTGCAGACGGCGAGGGGGGCGGTAAAAGCCCGATGATGCTGGCATTCAAGGCGGCCCGCTGTTTCAGCCTAGCAGCTGCCCCGCCCTGCGCATGGCGCGCAGAGACAAGCCCAGCAAGAGGTGATTCGACAATGGCCATCAGCGTGTTCGACCTGTTCAAGATCGGTGTCGGGCCCTCCAGCTCCCACACCGTCGGCCCCATGCGTGCTGGCGCCCTGTTCGTTCAGGGCCTGCGCGAACGCGGCGAGCTGGAGCGTGTGAAACGGATCGAGGTGCGTCTTTACGGCTCGCTGTCGGCCACCGGTATCGGTCACGGCACCGACAACGCCACCATCATGGGCCTGATGGGCGAATGGCCTGACGCCATTGACCCGACCCAGATCGTGCCGCGCATCGCCGACCTGCGCGAAACCGACACCCTGCAGCTGGACGGCCGGCTACCCATCGAATTCGTCTGGGCCCGCGACATGCTGCTGCTGGACGAGAACTTGCCATACCACCCCAACGCCATGACCCTGATTGCCGAAGGCGAGCAGGGTGAGCTGCACCGCGACACCTACTACTCGGTGGGCGGCGGTTTCGTGGTCGATGCTGCCCAGGCCGCCAGCGGCGTGCTGGATGCCGACCAGACCGTGCTGCCGTACGACTTCAACAGCGCCGCTGAACTGCTGCGCCTGTGCAAGCAAAACGACCTCAGCGTGTCGCAATTGATGATGGCCAACGAGAAGGTCTGGCGCAGCGAGCAAGAGATTCGCGCAGGCCTGCACAAGCTCTGGGAGGCCATGCAGGAATGCGTCAACAACGGCCTCAAGTACGAAGGCACGCTACCTGGCGGGCTGAATGTGCGCCGCCGCGCCGCCAAGCTGCACCGCAGCCTGCAGGAAATCGGCAAGCCCAACGTGATCGGCTCGACCATGAGCGCCATGGAGTGGGTCAACTTGTTCGCCCTGGCGGTCAACGAAGAAAACGCCGCCGGCGGGCGCATGGTCACCGCGCCTACCAATGGCGCGGCCGGGATCATTCCGGCGGTATTGCACTACTACATGCGTTTCAGCGATGAAGTGGACGAGTCGAGCGTGGTCGACTTCTTCCTCGGTGCTGCTGCGGTGGGCATCTTGTGCAAGAAGAACGCTTCGATCTCCGGTGCCGAAGTGGGGTGCCAGGGTGAAGTCGGCTCGGCCTGTGCCATGGCTGCAGCGGGCCTTGCCGAAGTGCTCGGGGCTACCCCGCCACAAGTGGAAAACGCTGCTGAAATTGCCCTGGAGCACAACCTCGGCCTGACCTGCGACCCGGTCGGCGGGCTGGTGCAGGTGCCGTGCATCGAGCGCAACGCGATTGCTGCGGTAAAGGCCATCAACGCGGTGCAGATGGCCTTGCGCGGGGACGGTGAGCACTTCATTTCTCTCGACCAGGTAATCCGCACCATGCGCGATACCGGGGCCGACATGCACGACAAGTACAAAGAAACCTCGCGCGGTGGCCTGGCTGTCAGTGCTATCGAATGCTAATGGTTTGATCCCCCCTCAAGGGCCTCTTCGCGGTTTTACCCGCGAAGAGGCCCTTGAGGTTGATGCAGGTGCAGCACAATCACCAATGCCTCTTTATGGTGCGCACGACGCCTACCGATCGTCGGGTGTCGTTATCAGTACTCGTGTTGTCGGTGACACTCAAGAGTGTCGTTTCTGGGCAACCTACACTGCGCGTGTCACCAAATTGCTCAGCCGTTACACGCATGGCGCCTAGCACGCCCGTTTGCGAACACCAGGCCAACTCGATCAAAGCACCTGATTTGCCGAATAAAGGCGTCGTTTTCAGGTTTTTTTGGATAGCCGTTCAATTTCAGGCACGGCGTTTGCGTTGATATTGGCCACCAAGCCCCGGCACATGAATCGGGGTAATAACAAGAAATCAGTGCCCGCCTGAGGCACACCCTGCATTTGTGTGAGGAGAAATCGCGATGACGTCGTACACCTCCGGGAACCCAACCCAGAACCGCACAGCACCCCAGTCCATCGGGTTTCTTCTATTGGACAACTTCACCCTGATTTCCCTGGCATCGGCCGTCGAGCCGCTGCGCATGGCCAACCAGCTGTCTGGGCGCGAGTTGTATCGCTGGCACACCCTGACGGTCGACGGTGGCCAGGTATGGGCCAGCGATGGCTTGCAGATCACCCCGGATGCCGCCATCAGCAATGCACCGCCCATCGACACCGTGATCGTCTGCGGCGGGGTTGGCATTCAGCGGTCGGTCACCCGTGAACACGTTACCTGGCTGCAAGCCCAGGCCCGTCAGTCGCGCAGGCTGGGCGCGGTGTGCACCGGCAGCTGGGCGCTGGCCTGCGCCGGCCTGCTCGATGGCTTCGACTGCAGCGTGCACTGGGAATGCCTGGCCGCGATGCAGGAGGCCTTCCCGCGGGTGAACATGAGCACCCGCCTGTTCACCCTTGACCGTAACCGCTTCACCAGCTCCGGTGGCACCGCGCCGCTGGACATGATGCTGCACCTGATCAGCCGCGATCATGGCCGCGAATTGTCGGCGGCCATTTCCGAGATGTTCGTCTACGAGCGCATCCGCAACGAGCAGGACCACCAGCGCGTGCCGCTCAAGCACATGCTCGGCACCAACCAGCCGAAGCTGCAGGAAATCGTCGCGCTGATGGAGGCCAACCTCGAAGAGCCGATCGACCTGGACGAACTGGCGGTGTACGTGTCGGTGTCGCGACGCCAGCTTGAGCGGTTGTTCCAGAAGTACCTGCACTGCTCGCCGTCGCGCTACTACCTGAAGCTGCGGCTGATCCGTGCGCGCCAGCTGCTGAAGCAGACGCCGATGTCGATCATCGAAGTGGCATCGGTATGTGGCTTTGTGTCGACCCCGCACTTCTCCAAGTGCTACCGCGAGTACTTCGGTATTCCGCCGCGTGACGAGCGCGTGGGCTCCAACACCGCCCAGCAGGTGGCGATGATGCCGATCCCGCAGGCCATGACCCTGTCGCCGCACAGCGGGCCGATGGCGGCCCTGAGCCAGGCGCGCAACGAATCGACGTTTGCCAGTG